>NZ_JBFJTH010000001.1:0-76970 GCF_041625495.1 Litorivivens sp.
GATTTACCGCAGTGTTACTCGAGCTGAGACAGACTACAGTAGCGCCAAACCCCTGCACATAGGCAGTGTTTCAGGCCCCAATTCCGGAGACGACTGATCGTGCTACAACGGCTTGGGACTGATCTAGCGGGTCTTGCGAAAACTCCCTGAAATCTGTTGGAAAGGCGTGATTGATAAGATCGGCGCGAGTGTTTTCTTTCACTTCACTATTCATAATTTACTGTCGGCTGCGCGCTCGATCGATTAACCCATCGCGATGCTGTCGGCACCGCTTGCTCAATTCTCATATCTCTCGTGGTAACGATGCGGTAAAATCCACTCGCATTGTTAACATCGTTACAAGCAGCGTAACATTCGCGCTTGTACAGGCTTGTTCTCTACTCTCCACAGTGTAGGTAAACAGTGCAGACAGTGCTTTGCAGGCTCGGACGTTTCCCCCTTCGGGAAGCAGGTCGACGAATCTGCTGAGCCTCTGATCTCTTTGCCTTTTTAATAGAAAAAGGTGCGCAGCCTGTGGGATGTCGCGAGAGACCAAGCGGCTACTGTCGCGAATATAGCAGTTAAGTTCAGTTCGATCAATCAGTTAGATAGGAAGCGAAGCTTGGGCATGGAATCCGGGCGGCCTCAGGCTGTTCAATTTGTTACCGTAGATGAGGGGGCTGAGGGGCAGCGGGTAGACAATTACCTGCTCAAGGTGCTCAAAGGTGTTCCGAAATCGCGGATTTACCGGTTGCTGCGCAAGGGGGAGGTGCGGGTCAATAAGGCTCGGGTGAAGCCGGACTTTAAGCTCGAGATTGGTGATGTGGTGCGTATTCCGCCCGTCCGAATGGCGGCGGCAAGCGAGAAAGCACCGGCATTTGTCTCGGATGCCCTGTCAGACCGGTTGTGTGACGCGGTGCTGTTTGAAGATGAGCGTTTGCTGATCATCAATAAGCCTTCCGGGCTGGCCGTTCACGGGGGCAGTGGGGTGAGTCTTGGGCTGATTGAAGCGTTGCGCAAGATGCGACCAGAGGCGAAGTTTCTGGAATTGGTGCATCGCCTGGATAGGGATACTTCGGGCTGTGTCATGCTGGCCAAAAAACGCAGTACTCTCAAGACCTTGCATGGGCTTCTTCGAGGAGATGGTGTTGATAAGCGTTATCTCGCGCTGGTGGAAGGGCGCTGGTCGAATCGAAAAGAGCAGGTGAAGTTGCCACTGGAAAAGAATGTGCTGAACTCCGGCGAGCGCATGGTCAAGGCGACGCCTGATGGAAAATATGCGCTGACGCGCTATCAGGTTGTGCAGCGCTTCGAAGGCGCGACGTTGGTGGAGGCCAAGCCGGTAACAGGGAGAACTCATCAGATTCGTGTGCATTGCCAGGCTGCCGGTCACCCCATCATTGGTGACCGGAAATATGGGCGAGATGAGGTGAATCAACGCTTTCAGGCGCGAGGTGTGCGTCGTCTGTTTCTCCATGCCCACCGACTGCGGTTCACTCTGGATAACGAGGTGGTTGAGGTGGAGGCCCCGCTCAGTAGTGATCTCCAGCAATTTATCAATAGTGAGTCGTAAGATATTGTAATGGTAGTGATATTTGATTGGGATGGGACGCTGATAGATTCTGCGGGGAAGATTGTCGCCTGTATGCAACAGGCGGGCAGGGATGCGCAGCTGCCGGCGCCCTCCGATGACGCGGTACGCAATATTATTGGATTGGGTCTGGATGTTGCCATTGGCCGATTGTATCCGGCAGAGTCGGAGCAGAAGCGTCTTGAAGTTCGGCAGCATTATTCGCGTAACTTTATTGCCGCCGATCAAACGCCGTGTAGTTTCTTTCCTGGGGTGCAGGAGCTTTTAAATGAGTTGCGCGCTCGCGGCGCCCGTCTTGCGGTAGCTACGGGTAAAAGCCGCAAGGGTTTGTCGCGGGTTTTGGGTAATCTGGATATGGCAGGCTATTTTGCAGCCACTCGCTGCGCGGATGAGACCGCGTCTAAGCCAGACCCGACGATGCTGCACGAGCTTTGCGAGGAATTTCGTATTCAGCCCGACGAGGCTGTGATGGTGGGGGATACCGAATACGATCTGGAAATGGCACGTCGGATTGGTATGCCCAGTGTTGGTGTTAGTTATGGCGTGCACGCACCAGAGCGGCTTGGGAAGTGGCAGCCGCTGCAGATAATCGATGAGTTCAGGGAGCTCGACGATGTGTTGGCCCGTCACTATGGAATGGCGATACCACGCTGATTCAGTAGGGTTATCAGCTCAATCAGGGGAAGGCCTATCAGGGTGTTGGGGTCTTTTCCTTCCAGTTTTTCGAACAGGGATATCCCCAAGCCTTCCATTTTAAAGCTTCCGGCACAATCAAGCGGCAGTTCCTGCTCAACGTAGCGACTTATCTGTTGTGCTGAGAGCTGTCGAAATGTGACCTTGTAGTTATCGACACGCGTTTCGGTTTTTCCCAGGCCAGTCACGCATAGGCCGGTATAGAAGCTAACGGTTTTACCGTTGCAGGCCTGAAGCTGGAGGCATGCTTTTGCAGCGGTGCCAGGTTTCCCGAGGAGGCTGCCTTCCAGTGCGGCGACCTGGTCTGAGCCAATGATCAGGCTTTCGGGGTAGTGTTGGGCCACGGCCAAAGCTTTTTCCTTGGCCAGTCGGCGGGCCAGCACCTCTGGTGTTTCGCCGCTGCGGGGTGTTTCGTCGATATCGGGACTGTGGCGGCTGAAGCTAATTCCCAGGCGGTGTAATAGCTCGGCGCGGTAGGGTGAGCCTGAGGCGAGTACGATATCCGGTGTCTGCATGCGCTCAATCTTCCTAAAGATACTGATTTGCGGGCAGTTTAGCGGATTTTGCTTTGACAAACCGCAGACTCGGCCCTATGATTGCGCGCCTATGCGAAGACAGCCTCTGCCCCGACAGGTGGACGCTCGGAAGTTAACGTCCACTGATGTAGAACTTTCCGGCATCCAACCCGTCAGTGATTTTCCACGCTTTGCTGCGGGACTCTGCGATGAACGCGGAGACGTGGACGTCAAAATGCACTTTTACCGGGATGATTCATCAATCCACCGTATCAGTGCTACGCTGGCGACCGACGTGTTCGTTGTGTGTCAACGCTGCCTGAAGGCGATGCCAATTTCCATCAGTTCGCAGTTTGAGCTGGGCATTGTCTGGACGGAAGCGCAGGCAAAGGCGCTGCCTCGCGAGCTTGATTCAGTGATTCTTGGCGAAGAGCCGCTGGATCTGTTTCCTCTTATAGAGGATGAATTGATTATTGAAACGCCGTTCACGAATTACCACCCACCCGGGGAGTGCCAGCCCGCAGGGCCGGTGAAGTACGGTGAAGAACCTGAGGGAGCTGAGGAGCGGGATAACCCCTTCGCAGTTCTGAAAGATTTAAAATCTAGCGATTAAGCGCTGAGGAGCATTTAGCCATGGCTGTACAGAAGAGCAAGAAGACCCGGTCTCGCCGGGATATGCGTCGTTCACATGACGCGCTGAGCGGTCCCGCGCTGGCCGTGGATTCGACCAGCGGTGAAACTCACCGCCGTCACCACGTAACAGCCGATGGCTTTTATCGTGGTCGCAAAGTTGTTGCCGGTAAAGACGACGAGTAAAATTGGGCAGCAATGCCATCTATAGCGATTGATGCCATGAGCGGAGACCACGGTCTCCGCTCTTCACTTCCGGCCGCCGCCAAGGCAATCGCAGAAATCCCCCATCTAAAGTTGACACTGCTTGGCCAGAAGCAAGCCATTCTGGACGAATGTCAACGTCGCTCTGTCGACCCCGCTTTATTTACACTTATCGATACCCCTGATGTCATTGGCATGGAGGAATCGCCTGCCGTGGTCCTGCGGAAAAAGCAGGATTCCTCCATGTGGCGAGCGATTGAGCTACTACGTGACGGCCAGGTTGATGGCGTGGTGAGCGCTGGGAATACCGGTGCGTTGGTGGCGATTAGTCGATTCCAGTTGCAGTGTCTGCCAGGTATCAGGCGTCCGGCGATGTGCGCACCACTTCCCGGCGAAAAAGGCGATACCTATATGCTGGATCTTGGGGCGAACGTCGATTGTCGACCCGAAGAACTGTTGCAGTTCGCGCAAATGGGCTCTGCTCTGGTTGCCTGTCTCAAGGGGGCTGCCAAACCGCGGGTAGCATTGCTCAATATTGGTGAGGAGGCTGGTAAGGGTACCGAGTTGGTACGCGAGGCGGCCGCACTTCTGGAGGGTGAGGCTGGAGTCAATTTTACCGGCTATGTGGAAGGCTTCGACCTCTTTACCAACCGCGCCGATGTCATTGTCTGCGATGGTTTTGTCGGCAATGTTGCGCTGAAGGTTTGTGAGGGCACGGCATCCTATATTGGTCGCCAGCTCAAAAATCGCTTCAGTGACAGCTGGTACGGCATGCTCAGCGGTCTATTTGTACAGCCGCTGCTCAAGGATTTTAAAAACGATATAAACCCCGACGAGTATAACGGTGCTGCCCTGCTGGGCCTTAATGGTGTGGTAGTGAAAAGTCATGGCAGCTCCAGTAAAAAAAGCTTTTACAGCGCGATTCGCCATGCCGCCAGAGCGGTAGAGCAGGAGCTACCCCGGCGAATCGCAGAGCAACTCACACAGTCTTAAATCTGACATACAGGAAAGGTATAACAATGACGAAAGGATTGGCGTTTGTATTTCCCGGTCAGGGCTCGCAAAAGGTCGGCATGCTGGCCGAGATTGCGGAAAGCGAACCGGTCGTAAAGCAAACATTTCAAGAAGCATCCGATGCCCTGGGCTACGATATGTGGGCCATGGTGCAGAGCGGCGAGCAGGAAACGTTGAATCTCACTGAAAACACTCAACCGGTGTTGCTGACGGCCAGTGTCGCTATGTGGCGGGTCTGGCAGGCGCGCAGTGGCGCCCAGCCCTCCTATATGGCAGGGCACAGTCTGGGCGAATTTTCTGCGCTAGTGTGTGCCGGCAGCCTGTCTTTTGCCGATGGGGTAAAGCTGGTGCGCGCCCGTGGCCAATTTATGCAAACCGCTGTGCCCGTGGGTGAAGGGTCAATGGCGGCAGTGCTAGGCCTCGATGACCAGGTCATATTAGATATATGTGCTCAGTGCGCAGATGCAGGTGTGGTGGAGGCTGTAAATTTCAATGCGCCCGGTCAGGTGGTGATTGCGGGCAAAGTCGCTGCAGTCGATAAGGCGATAGAAGCTTTGAAGGAGGCGGGCGCCAAGCGAGCTATGCCGCTGCCTGTCAGTGCACCTTTCCATACCTCCCTGATGCAGCCGGCAGCGGAGAAGCTCAGTGAGGCTATCAACGCTATTCAGTGGCAAAGCCCTGCCGTGCCGGTGGTGCACAATGTGCATGCGAAGATTGAAAGCAGTGAAGCGGCGATTCGCGAGTTGCTGGTCAAGCAGCTCTACAGCCCGGTGAAGTGGGTAGACTGCGTGCAGACAATGGTCGATGCCGGCGTGGAGACCACCGTTGAATGTGGCCCGGGCAAGGTGCTTAGCGGTCTGAACAAGCGCATTCACAAACCGCTGAACTGTTTGAATATCGAAGATTCGGCCAGTGTCGACAAGGCCATGGAAGCCTGTGCCTAATCCGCACAATTGAGTCAAAGGAGAGCTTTATGAGTGACAAAATTGCACTGGTGACCGGTGCAAGTCGTGGAATTGGCAAGGCTATCGCCTTGTCGCTGGCAGAGCAGGGAATGACCGTGGTTGGTACAGCCACCACCGACGGTGGGGCTGAAGCAATTACAGCTTATTTGAAAGAAGCCGGTAATGCGGGCTGCGGTATGACCCTTAATGTGGCAGACACCGATTCGGTTGAGGCTGTTATCAAAGCGATCAATACGCAGTTTGGTGCTCCAACTGTGCTAGTAAACAATGCTGGTATAACCAAAGACAACATTATGATGCGGATGAAAGAGGAAGAATGGTTCGACGTAATCGATACCAATCTCAACTCACTGTACCGTCTGAGCAAGGCCTGCCTGCGAGGCATGACTAAGGCCCGTTGGGGGCGTATTGTAAATATCAGCTCAGTGGTTGGCTCAATGGGCAATGCGGGGCAAGCTAACTATGCGGCCAGCAAAGCCGGTATGGATGGCTTTTCCCGCGCCCTGGCGCGAGAAGTTGGCTCGCGTAATATCACCGTAAATAGTGTGGCGCCGGGCTTTATTGATACCGACATGACAGCCACACTACCCGAAGAGCAGCGTCAGGCGCTGTCCGCCCAGATTCCGCTGGCGCGACTGGGTCAGCCGGAAGAAATTGCCGGTGTGGTGGCTTTTCTGGTGAGTGATGCTGCAGCCTATGTCACCGGTGATACTATTCACGTCAACGGCGGCATGTATATGGCGTAAACATTTGTCAGTACTAATATTTTTGTCAGAAATGGGTCGAATTCAGTAAAATCCTGTGCACAAATCGAAAATCACGGGGTACAATGCCGACCTGATTTTGGGTGGTAGTTTATACGGGTTTTCTACACGGCAGCTGTTAGTGCAGATATGCCAGTAAAGACCGTCAAATACCGATTCATTAAACTAGGAGTCAATAACGACATGAGTAGCATTGAAGAACGCGTCAAGAAGATTGTTGCTGAGCAGCTGGGCGTTAAGGAAGAGGACGTTCAGGAGTCAGCTTCTTTCGTAGAAGATCTGGGCGCGGATTCTCTGGATACCGTTGAGCTGGTGATGGCGCTGGAAGAGGAATTCGAAACCGAAATTCCCGACGAAGAAGCTGAAAAAATCACCACAGTTAAACTGGCCATTGATTACATCAAGGAAAACCTCCAGTAATCTAACGCCGTCAAGGCGTAGCTGGTCACAAGAAGCCGTTTCTATTGTTTAATAGAGCGGCTTTTTTTTTGCCGCACGAAAAAGCGGCAGGCTTTGCTGGGGCGGGCGGCGCATTGTGATGTTGTCCGCGTGGCGATTACGGCGGTAAAACCGCGTGGCAGATTTTTCCTGGCGCCAAAAGATGCGAAAATGGCGCCAACGCAACAGGATTTACAGGGGCAAATAATGTCTAAAAGAAGAGTGGTCGTTACCGGCATGGGGATGGTGACCCCGTTGGGCAACACACTTGAGCAGACCTGGAAAAACATTTGTGCGGGTAAAAGCGGTATTGCGCCAATCGAGCACTTTGATGCCAGCCCGTTTGCCACCCAATTTGGTGGCTCCATTCGCGATTTTGATGTTACGCCCTACATGGATGCGAAAGAAGCGAAGCGCTTCGACCCCTTTATTCATTACGGCATGGCGGCGGCCATTCAGGCTTTGGACGATAGTGGTCTGAAGATATCTGACGATAATGCGGACCGAATTGGAGCCGCTATTGGTTCGGGTATCGGTGGAATAGGCCTAATTGAAAAAAGCCGACATATTCTCGACAGCTCGGGCCCCCGCAAACTGTCTCCCTTCACGGTTCCGGGCGCAATTATCAATATGCTCGGTGGTCTTCTGTCCATCCGCTACAACATGCGCGGACCGAATATAGCAATATCGACCGCCTGCACTACGGGCACACACAATATCGGTGTGGCCGGGCGCATGATTGCCTATGGTGACGCGGATGCCATGGTTGTTGGTGGCGCCGAATTAGCCACGACGCCGGTGGGGCTCGGTGGTTTCGTTGCGGCACGAGCAATGTCTACCCGCAACGATGACCCGCAGGCAGCGTCGCGCCCCTGGGACAAAGACCGGGATGGGTTTGTATTGAGTGATGGTGCCGGCGTGCTGGTGCTTGAAGAGTTGGAGTTTGCGAAAGCGCGCGGCGCCAGAATCTATGCGGAGTTGCAGGGGTTTGGTATGAGTGCCGATGCTTTTCACATGACTTCGCCGCCGGAAGACGGCAACGGTGCGGCCCGCGCCATGCAGGCCGCATTGTCAGATGCCGGTGTCACTCCGGCGGACGTTCAATATATTAATGCACACGGCACGTCGACGCCCGCTGGCGATATTGCTGAGGCGCGGGCAATCAAAGCCGTGTTTGGCGAAGCGGTCCACCAATTGGCGGTCAGCTCAACCAAGTCAATGGTCGGACACCTGCTCGGTGCGGCCGGGGCGGTTGAAGCAATTTTTTCGGTGCTGGCAATTAGGGATCAAATCGCACCGCCTACGATCAATCTGGACAATCCTGATCAGGATTGCGATCTAAACTTTGTGCCACATACCGCGCAGTCCATTGCCATTGAGCGGGTAATATCAAATTCCTTTGGGTTTGGTGGAACCAACGGCAGTTTGCTGTTCGGCAAGCTTGATTGAGAGTGGCAACGTTTTGATGTGGCACAATGGCCGACTTGTCACCGCACTGCCGTTGGACGATCGCGGCTGGTCGTTGGGCGATGCTTTGTTTGAGACCATACTAGTGCGACATTCTGTGCCGGTGTGGCTTGACGAGCATCTCGCGCGACTGGCGCGAGGATGTGAGCGCCTGGGTATGGATTATTTGGAGAAGCTCAGTGCCGAGATTGCGGCTGCGCTGCATGCACAGCCGTTAACCTGCGGTGTTCTGCGAATTTGCCTAAGCCGCTGTAGCGATGGGCAGCGAGGCTATCGGCCGGCAACCCGGCGCTGCCACCGCTACCTGCAACTATCGGCCTATGCCGTGCCTCCCAGGCAGCATTGGGAGCAAGGTATACGAAGCTTTGTTGCGACCACGCGGCTACCTGAGCAGCCAGATCTGGCAGGGATTAAACACACCAATCGATTGCCGAATATATTGGCGCGTGGTGAGCGCGACCCCGTGGTGTTTCCGGAAGGACTTATGTTGTCAGAATCCAGCGCTGTGATAGAGGGCATATCCTCTAATCTTTTTGTGGGTGCAAAGGGGCGACTGCTGACGCCGCGTCTGGATCGTGCCGGTGTAGCAGGTGTCGCCCGCGCCAAGGTGGTGGCGCTGGCGCAGCAACTGGGAATCCCTGTGTCCGAGGTCAGATTGGGATTGAATGATCTGTATAAGGCCGATGAGTTGTTTTACTGCAACAGCCTGATCGGCCTGTGGCCGGTGCGGCAATTGGACTGTTTTCACTACGCGTCATCACGACTTTGTCAGCAACTGCAAAAAGGTTTGGAATCCGTCTGGTATGGTTAAATGGATCAAGCGGTGTTTTGCAGTGGCGCTTGCCGTGGGGACCCTGGGTGCGCTGGGCGTCTTGTGGGCTAATCACAAGCTGGCTCAGCCGCTCAATATTGCGTCGTCGGACTATATGCTAATGATTGAGTCCGGAACCGGTTTTTCCGAAATGAGCGCACGCCTCGAGGCGGAAGGACTGATCGGTTTTCCGCCCATTGTGCTGAATCTTTATGCGCGATTGTCAGAAACTGAAGGAGCTATACAGTCAGGGGAATACCTGCTGCATAGTGGCCTGAATAGCTACGACCTGGTCGACTTGCTAACCCGTGGCGACGTGGTGCGATACCGGGCTACGCTGATTGAGGGCTGGACCTTTGCTGAGGTGCTGAATTATCTCAGCAATCACCCGAACCTGGAACAGCATTATGACCCGCAGAAAACGGTGTGGTCACAGATCGGGGTAGAGTCACCTCTGAACGCGCACCCAGAAGGTTTGTTTTTCCCGGATACCTACAGTTTTGTCCGGGGGGCGACAGATGTGGGTATTCTGTCTCGCGCGTATCAGCAAATGGTGCAGGTAGTTGAGACGGAATGGGCACGTCGTGCCGAAGGTCTGCCTTATGAAACGCCTTATGACGCTTTGATAATGGCGTCTATTGTTGAAAAGGAAACTGGCCAGCCGCACGAGCGCGACCGTATTGCGGGTGTCTTTGTAACTCGCTTGCAGAAAAATATGCGACTGCAGACAGATCCGACCGTAATCTATGGATTGCCGCAGGACGAAAGGCGAAATATTCGCTCGCGCCATCTCAAGGATGCTACCAATCCATACAATACTTACCGTCACAGTGGCTTGCCGCCGACTCCCATTGCTATGCCGGGGCAGGCTGCCATTCATGCGGCTCTGAATCCACTGCAAGACGGCGCGTTATTCTTTGTGGCCAAAGGTGACGGCAGCCACCAATTTTCGGAAACACTGGATCAGCATCGACAGGCAGTGCGAGACTACCAGTTAAAACGCCGCGAAGATTATCGATCTGCACCGCAGTAAGTTCGACCATGCGGTACAAAATGGCCACAGGCGATGCCGGTTGACTGGGCGTTGGCGGGCCGACAATTCAAATCAAAGGGTACTGGGTGAAAGGTAAATTCATAACGCTGGAAGGCACTGAAGGGGTCGGCAAGTCGACGAATCTCGCGGCCATTGTGAAGTGGCTCGAAGATCACGCCATCCCATACGTGAAAACCCGCGAGCCCGGGGGTACGCCACTGGCAGAGCAGCTACGTGAGTTATTGCTGGCCCCCCGGGATGAATCAGTGGATGCCAAGGCCGAGCTATTAATGGTTTTTGCTGCCCGCGCGCAACATCTTGCGCAAGTGATTAAGCCGGCGCTGGCGCGTGGTGAATGGGTGCTGAGTGATCGTTTTACTGATGCTACTTATGCCTATCAGGGCGGCGGGCGAGGCTTATCGCTGGATGTGATCTCCGAGCTTGAATCGCTTGTGCATGACGGTTTGCAGCCTGACTGCACCATTTTGTTGGATCTGCCACCAAGAGAAGGGCTGGCGCGCGCCCAGGCGCGCGGTGAGCTTGACCGCTTTGAAAACGAGGCGCTGGCATTTTTTGAAAAGGTGCGCGCAGCTTACTTGGCGCGCGCGGCAGCTGATCCCGCTCGATTTCATATTATTGATGCGAGCCAGACTGTTGAGGCCGTAGCCGAAGATGTTGTTGCGGTACTTAACCGCTTAGGCGAGGTCGCGTGTGACTGAGGCGATTCTTCCGTGGCAGGTATCTCAGTGGCAGCAATTGGTGGGTGCCGACAGTGAAGGCCGTCTAGGGCATGCGCTATTGCTGTCCGGGCCGGGTGGTATCGGCAAATTGCGTTTTGCGCGGGCGTTGATGGCTTGGCTTGTGTGTGAGCAGCCGCAAAATCAGGGTGCGTGCGGAAAATGTCGCAGCTGCCACTACGGTTTGGATAACCCGGACCTGCATATCATTGAGCCCCCCGAGGGCAAAAAACAAATAGCTGTAGATCAGGTGCGAGAGCTGGTGGCGCTCTCAACGCAAACCGCGCACCGCTCAGGCGGTCGCAAAGTAGTATTGGTTCATCCAGCAGACGCGATGAATGCCAACACTGCCAATGCACTGCTGAAAACGCTTGAAGAACCCAGTGGTGACACGGTGCTAATATTGGTGAGTAACGAGCCGGCTCGCCTGCTGCCGACAATTCGATCCCGCTGTCAGCAGTTGCCATTTCCTACCCCGAATGCTTCGCTCGCGCTGGACTGGCTTAAAATGTCGGTGGGTGATGCCGCGCTTGCTGAAACCTGCTTGCGCGAAGCGGGAGGGCGGCCACTGGCGGCGCAGGTCCTGTTTGAAAATGATGGTCTGGCGGCGCGTGAGCGCTGTGACTCTCTGCTGCAGGCATGGGCAGCGGGGGAGCAGAGTCTGTCGCAGGTTATCGATGGCTTGAAAGAGGTTGAACTGGACTTTTATCTTGAATGGTTTGCCCATCGAATCCATGCGTTGCTGGTGGCTGTTATGGCCGAGCAATCTGATGACGTGAATGCCGCATGGCAGCGCTGGCTGGATAGGCCGCCGGCGGCGATATTGTCCTTTCAGAAACAATTACTGGATCTGCGGGCGCAAGTACAGCGAGGCGTTGCGTTGAATCGGCAGCTGACCATCGAATCGCTGTTGTTGAGCTGGGCGATGGTGTGCTCGTCAGCCAACGCGGGGCTTGGCGTCTAGGCCCAGTATCGTTATGCTTGCAGTCTGATCTGGAAGGAGTAAACCCCATGGCATTGAACCCCGGCGGTAAAGGCGGCATGCTTTCACTGAACATCAAGGACAAGTCTGTTCTGTTCAGTGCTTATATGCCCTTTATTAACGGTGGCGGTCTGTTTATTCCCACCAATAAACCCTACCGGATAGGTGACGAAGTATTCATGCTCCTCACCTTGATGGAAGAGCCTGAAAAAATACCCGTAGCCGGACAGGTAGTGTGGGTCACACCGCGCGGCGCACAGGGCAATCGCAGCCCCGGAATTGGGGTTCAGTTTATTGGCGATGATGACATTGCCAACCGCAAGATTGAAGAATACCTGGCGGGTATGCTCGACTCGGAACGGGCAACACACACCATGTAAGTCTCATCGCCTCCTGTGCGGCGGCGGTCAACGGATTCTATTATGTTAATCGATAGCCACTGTCATCTGGACAGACTGGATCTCTCCCCCTATAACGGCGATCTAGACGCTGCACTGAACGCTGCTCGTGAGCGTGGGGTCGAGCGCATGCTGTGCATCGGCATCGATCGCGGCAACGCCCAGGCGGTGATTGATATTGCCAGTCGTAACAGCGATATTTATGCCTCTGTGGGTATTCATCCACTGGATCTGTCCGACAACGTTGAACCCAGCGAAGCGCTCGTCGCACTGGCAGATAACGAAAACGTCATCGCCATAGGCGAGACCGGTCTAGACTATTACTACTCGCAAGATAATAAGACGGCGCAGCAGGAAAGTTTTCGCAACCATCTGCGCGCTGCTGCCAAAACCGGCAAGCCCGCCATCGTTCACACCCGTAACGCGCGGGAAGATACCCTGGCCATCATCCGCGAAGCATCCGACCCCGACGTTGCGGGTGTTTTGCATTGTTTTACCGAGAGTCGCGAGATGGCGCATGCGGCGCTGGATCTGAATTTTTATATCTCGTTTTCCGGCATTATCACGTTTAAAAATGCTGCAGATTTGCGCGACGTGGTTGCCAGCGTACCGATGGACCGTATCCTAGTGGAAACGGATTCCCCCTATCTTGCTCCGGTGCCTTTTCGCGGCAAAAAGAATGAGCCGAAGTACGTGGTGGAGGTGGCGCAGTGCGTGGCAGAGATCAAGGGAATCTCCTACGATCAGGTGGTCGCGCAAACGGCCGACAATTTTAATCGCCTGTTCAAGCTGGCGGCATAGAAAGGTAGAAGGTTTTGACCGAATTGCAGAAAACCCCGCTGTTTCAGTTGCATCAGGAACTCGGCGCAAAGATGGTGCCCTTTGCAGGTTATGCGATGCCTGTTCAATACAGCGACGGTGTTTTGAAAGAGCATCTGGCTACGAGAGAAAGCGCAGGTCTGTTTGATGTTTCCCATATGGGACAGATTCGCGTAACCGGAGACGGTATTGCCGAGGCTTTGGAAACTGTGCTGCCCCAGGATGTGATAAGCCTGCCGCCAAACCGTCAACGCTATGGCCTGCTGACCAATGAACATGGCGGTATACTGGATGATCTGATGTTTGCCAACTGTGGTGACCATTTCATGCTGGTGGTTAACGCGGCCTGTAAGAGCGACGATTTTGCCTGGTTGCGTGAGCGACTGCCCGAGCATATTCAGCTCCAGATGCTCAATGATCGAGCTCTGCTTGCATTGCAGGGACCAATGGCGCGTACGGTGATGAGTCGGCTAGCGCCGGGTACCGAGAGCATGGTGTTTATGGATACAGCCGATGTCGCGATTGCGGGTATCGATTGCTGGGTAAGCTGTTCGGGATATACCGGTGAAGATGGATATGAAATCTCTGTGTCTGCCTATCAAGCCGAAGCTTTGGCCAGAGCTTTACTAGATTGCCCGGAAGTGTCCCCCATCGGTCTGGGCGCGCGCGATTCCCTTCGCCTTGAAGCGGGCCTATGTCTTTACGGACACGATATTGACGAAGAAAAGACCCCTGTCACGGGCAATCTAAAATGGGCTATTTCAAAGGCGCGCCGCCCTGATGGCGAGCGCTCTGGTGGGTATCCTGGCGCGGCAGTTGTGAATGCACAGTGGACAGAAGGTGGAAACCAGAAACGCGTCCTGCTGGATATTGAAGGTCGAGCGCCGGTTCGCGAAGGTGCCATTATAGTCAATGCCGATGGTAACGAGCTTGGCATCGTGACCAGCGGCGGTTTTGGTCCCAGCGTGGGTAGGCCGGTCGCGATGGGCTATGTCAGCAGTCAGGCACTGGAAGAGGGGTTGGCGTTATTTGCACAGGTGCGCAAAAAACTCATTCCGATTCATCTGCGCACTCAGCCCTTTGTCGAACAACGCTATTTTCGGGGCTGATTTACGCTAATCATGAGTGCCTATCAGCTTGGTATCATTGAAGGTTTCTATGGCCGCCAATGGTCCTGGGAAGATCGGTGCGACATGGCTGCTTTTCTCGCCGGTGCGGGTTACAGCCATTATCTCTACGCACCTAAAGGCGATACCTCGCTCCGAGCCCGCTGGCGTGAGCCGTTTAACGCACTGGAATCATTGTCGGCATTGGCGGCGGAATGCCGCACTCAGGGGCTTAAGTTTGGTGTTGGCCTGTCACCGATGGGCTTGCAGATGGGCTACACCAAGGCCGATCGGCAGGTTTTGCTCGATCGTCTGCGAGAGCTAGACGCCACCGGCCTGGAAGTTCTCTGGATTCTTTTCGACGATATGCGCGGTGATCGCAGTGAACTGGCGGCGAATCAGTGCGCGGTGATGGCTGACGTGCGACAGGCATTTTCCGGCGAGCTAGCGGTGTGTCCCAGCTACTACAGTTTTGACCCGGTACTCGATGAAGTCTTTGGCCAAAGACCGCAACACTACCTGCAGGATCTGGCGGCAGGGTTAGATGACAGTGTAGGTATTCTCTGGACAGGGAATCAGGTTATCAACCAGACAATTACCGCTCAAGACTGCCTGCAATTTACCCGGCTGACGGGGCGTAAAGCACTGCTGTGGGATAATTATCCAGTTAATGATGGACGTAAAACCTCCCCTTACCTGAACCTAAACGCTTTCACCGGACGTCAGCCAGAACTGGCAGAATTCGCGGCCGGCCATTTTGCCAACCCGATGAATCAGCCGAATCTGTCAAAAATTCCCTTGCGGACGCTGCCACCATTGTTTCAGGGCTACACTGATGCGGATGCCTTGAGGGCCCAGTCGCTGTCGCTATTGCCTGAGGCGTTAGCGAGCCTTCTGGCGCGGGATTGGGAGATATTTCAGCGCAGGGGCTTGGATGGGTTGGGTCAGGCGGAAAAAGCGAGCCTGGAAGCCGACTATACTGCGCTGGACCATCCGGCAGCGGATGAGGTCTGCGACTGGCTTAACGGCGGCTACACTTTTGATCCGGAGTGCTTGACGGGTTGATCGGGCCGGGTGCGAAGCGGTTGCGCAAATGGCCAGCTTCCGGTAATGTCTGCGCCCCATGTTTACATGTAAAACATAAGTTGTGGTCCGGGCCCACCCGATGGTGCACTGGACAATAACTTGCGATGAGCGTCTGTCGAGGTTTCGACAACTGCCGGTTTGCCGGCGATGTGTTCACGCTGCGCTGCAGCCAATAACTCAAGTGATGTGAGGAAAACACATGATTTACGAAGGCAAGGCCGTTTCGGCCAAGTTCCTGGATAACGGTATCGCTGAGCTGTGTTTCGACCAGCAGGGCGAGTCTGTCAATAAATTCGACCAACTGACCCTGAGGGATTTGGACGAAGCCACTAAAGCGCTGGCCCAGGAAAAGGACCTGAAAGGGGTGCTGGTCACCAGTGGCAAGTCTGTTTTTATCGTCGGTGCCGATATCATGGAATTCACCGACATGTTCAAGCTGCCAGACGAGGAGCTTAAAGGCTGGGTTCGTGAGGCCAATGGTATTTTTAACCGCTTTGAAGACCTGCCTGTACCGACGGTTGCGGCTATCAATGGCATTGCACTCGGTGGCGGTTTTGAGATGTGTCTGGCCTGCGACTATCGGGTAATGTCTTCAAAAGCCCGCGTTGGCCTGCCTGAGGTCAAGCTAGGCATCAACCCCGGCTTTGGCGGCACCGTGCGTCTGCCGCGTGTCATTGGTCCCGATAACGCCATGCTGTGGGCCGCTACCGGTAATGACCAGAAGCCCGACGCTGCACTGAAAGATGGCGGTGTTGATGCGGTGGTTGCGCCTGAAAAACTGAAAGAAGCTGCCTTGGATCTGCTGGGTAAAGCTATCGACGGCACCTTTGATTACAAAGCGCGTCGCCAGGAGAAGCTCGAGCCAGTCAAGTTGAACGACATTGAGCGCATGATGTCCTTCACCACGGGTAAGGCGATGGTTGCGCAGCAGGCTGGCAAGAACATGCCCGCGCCGCTGACGGCCGCTAAATCCATGGAGAAAAATGCTGCACTGTCGCGCGATGAGGCTATCGAGGTCGAAATCGAACATTTTGCCAAATTGGCAAAAACCCCAGAAGCGGCTGCACTGGTTGGTCTGTTCCTGAATCAGCAGGCACTGGGCAAGCGCAACAAGCAGTGGGAAAACAAAGCTGAGCCTGTGAACAAGGCGGCTGTGCTGGGTGCCGGTATCATGGGTGGTGGTATTGCCTACCAGAGTGCCTACAAAGGTACGCCTATTCTGATGAAGGACATTGCTGACGCAGGTCTCGATCTGGGTATGAGCGAAGCCACCAAACTGCTGGCAAAGCGCGTTGATCGTGGTCGCATGTCCGGTCTGCAGATGGGTGAAGTGCTGAGCAGCATCCGTCCGACGCTGGACTACACCGGTTTTGATAAAGCCGACGTTGTGGTTGAAGCTGTTGTTGAAAACGTGAAGGTTAAGCACGCAGTACTGTCAGAGTGCGAGCAGCACATCCGTGAAGATGCGGTGCTGGCTTCTAATACGTCCACTATCTCCATTACCCGTCTGGCCGAGCCCCTGAAGCGTCCGGAAAACTTCTGCGGCATGCACTTCTTCAACCCGGTGCACCAGATGCCGCTGGTTGAGGTTATTCGCGGTGAAAAAACCAGCGATGAAACGGTCGCGCGTGTTGTGAAATACGCCACGCAAATGGGCAAGACGCCGATCGTAATCAACGATTGCCCCGGATTCTTCGTTAACCGTGTTCTGTTTCCGTATTTTGCCGGTTTCGACATGATGGTGCGTGACGGTGTGGATTTCCGTCGCATCGACAAAGTCATGGAAAAGTTTGGCATGCCCATGGGCCCCGCCTACCTGATGGACGTGGTTGGTATCGATACCGGTTTCCACGCTGCCGAGGTAATGGCAGAAGGCTTCCCGGATCGCATGAAGCACGACTACACCGGCATTTCCGAACTGATGTTCAAGGCCGATCGCTATGGCCAGAAGAACGGGATCGGTTTCTACCGCTACGAGAAGGACAAGAAGGGTAAGCCGCGCAAGACCGAGGACGAAACCGCTCTGAAAATGGCGGCCGATTGCGCCGAGAAGTCCATCGAAATCACCGATGAAGAAATTGTCGCCCGCATGATGATCCCCATGTGTACCGAAACCCTGCGCTGCCTCGACGAGAACATCGTCAGCTGCCCGGAAGATGCGGACATGGGCCTGATCATGGGTATCGGCTTTCCGGTATTCCGTGGCGGTGCGCTGCGCTACATCGACCAGATGGGTGCCAAGGCCTTCTGCGAAATGGCAGATAAATTTGCCCACCTCGGCAAGCTCTATGAGCCCACCGAGAACATTCGCAAAATGGCCGAAAACGGCGAAACCTTCTTTAAATAATCTGGTGCAGGAGCTTAACCAATGAGTTACCAAGATACTGATGTTGTAATTGTAGATTGCGCCAGAACTGCGATGGGGCGATCAAAGAACGGTGTTTACCGCAACGTTCGTGCTGAAAACATGTCTGCCGCTCTGGTTGACGCGCTGTTGGCGCGCAACCCCGAGCTTGACCCGGCGGATATCGAAGATGTTATCTGGGGTTGTGTTAACCAGACCCTGGAGCAGGGCTGGAACATCGCCCGGATGATGTCTGTGCTGACTGTCATCCCGCACACGGTCGCCGGCCAAACCGTCAGCCGCCTGTGTGGTTCTTCCATGTCGGCGCTGCACACAGCCGCTCAGGGCATTCAGACCGGTTACGGTGACGTTTTCCTGGTTGGCGGTGTTGAGCACATGGGCCACCTGGCGATGAACCATGGCATTGACCCGAACCCCCAAGCGAGCAAGCACGTAGCACGTGCAGCGGGCATGATGGGTATGACGGCTGAAGCACTGGGCATGCTGCACGGCATTACGCGCGAACAGCAGGATCAGTTCGGTCTTCGCTCTCACCTGCGCGCAGCAGACGCTCGCGCCAACGGTCGCTTCGATAATGAAATTCTGGCGATTGAAGGTCACGACGAAGATGGTAAGAAAATCCTCGTGACTGAGGACAACACTATCCGTCCGGAAACCACACTGGAAGGTCTGGCGGAACTGCGTCCGGCTTTTGATCCGCGCAATGGTACCGTTACCGCCGGTACTAGCTCGCAGATCGCCGATGGAGCCTCTGCCATGCTGGTCATGTCTGGTGCCAAAGCCAAGGCCATTGGCGCCAAGCCCCGCGCCCGCATCCTCGGCATGGGTGTAGCGGGTGTTGACCCGTCGATAATGGGTTATGGGCCGGTGCCTTCTACCCAGAAGATTCTGAAAAAGCTGGGTATGAGCATCAAGGACATCGACTGTGTCGAGCTCAACGAGGCCTTTGCGGCGCAGGCACTGCCTGTCCTTAAAGATCTGGAGCTGCTCGATGTGATGGACGAGAAGGTGAACCTAAACGGCGGTGCGATCGCACTGGGTCACCCCTTTGGTTGTTCCGGTACCCGTATCACCGGCACGCTGCTGAACGTATTGGAGCAGCAGGACAAAAACGTTGGTCTGGCTACCATGTGTATTGGCATGGGGCAGGGTATCAGCACCATTATCGAACGCGTCTGATTTTAAGAAGCGTTTCGTAAAACGGGCCTTCGGGCCCGTTTTTGTTTCTACAGTGTTTACCGGCCCGGTGACAGGCTTTTAAAGCATGCTACCATTGCCGACCGAATTCAAATTGACGCTCAAGGTATGTCCGTTTCCGTTCTTTTGGCGCAACAATCCCCAGAATCCTTGTTAAAGGCGCAGCCGCCCGGTGGGTTGGTCGCTATCGCGTATCAATTGCCGCGCTTCTGGTCCAGTAAAGGTGGGAGCGATCAGCTGGTCGCTGTTTATGAGCGAAGTGCTGGCAGCGTGGCGTTTCTCGTGGCTCAAGACGGCAATGCATTGCGTGCCACGCTCGAGGGTCACACCGGTGACCTTGCTTCCCTGGCCGAGTCACTGAACACGGAAACCTTTGCCAGTGACCAGGCAATCGCGCTGACGCCAGTGCATATCCCCAAACCCTGGGGCGAGGAGATCTGGTATACCGGAATGGAAGATCGCGGTGTGGCTCAGGCCGGTCATCGGGGGCGAACAGTTCCTTTACCGTGGGTTTTGTCGGCCTTACCGAAGCAGCTTGCCGCTGGCCGTGACCGAGGGATTATTCTGCTGAAGATCCTTGCACCACGGGCCGAGGAAGTGTTCGGCGATCTGTATTTTGAGTTGCATGAAGAAAAGCGTGAAGTCTATGTGGTCACGTCGATCGATGAGTCGGCCTGGCCAGACGGGGAGGGCGCGATACGCTTTGGCTTCTGTTCAGAAAAGCGTGCTCAATTTCCGGATGACGCCAGCTTCAGAGCGGCGTTTGCGGAGTCGGTCGCGGCCTATGAAAATGTACGTCGTGATATTGACGCCCGGCTGGATGCTCTGGCGGCCCAAGATGAGGGTAGCGTTAGTCGGGAAGCCTTGCTGGCCCAATTGCCGGTTGAGCTAACGCAGCAAGAGCAAGCGCTGCGCACAGCGATGTATGGGTTTACTGCGCTAAAGCCGCTGCGAGTAGGTGATGTGGTGAAAGTGCCGACGCTCACGCCCCACTCACTGCAGCACGGCGTGCGTACGGTAGAGTTTCAAACCCCGGTATACGAGCGCCTGATCGTCGCCTTTGCGCAAAAGGTGCTCACTCAGGACCATTGGGATACCGCCAGAGCCATAGAGCTGATGGAGCTCGAGGCACCGCCGTCGGCGCCGTTTGAGACGCTCTACAACGCCGCAGGTGCCAGCGTTGAGCGGATTGTCGATTTTGCTGACTTTGAGGTGCATCGCTGTACCTTGGTGCCTGGGGCGGCGCTGTTGCTTGATTCGCCTAAAGATTACGCGGTACTGATGGTAGTAAAGGGTGAATTATTGCTTGGAGAATGCCCACTGCTGCCTGAACAGGCAGTATTTGTGCCTTCCAGCTGGGCCTCCCGGGAAATCAGCAACGAAAGTATGCAGGAATTGGTCTTTCTAGTGGCATATCCACGCTAGTTAGCGATAGACACTCACTTGCGGGACTTCGGGGGCTGTGGCACAATTGCCGACCAAATTTTGCAGGGCTAAGCGCGACTGTTCGTTAATTAGCCCGCCGATACAATGGCTTATAGCCGTCTTTTGAAGAATTTGCGAAAGTGGCGGAATTGGTAGACGCACTGGATTTAGGTTCCAGCGCCGCAAGGCGTGAGAGTTCGAGTCTCTCCTTTCGCACCATTCTCTTGAAAACATAGTTCATTGACAGACAGGCTGCGCGTCATACGCAGCTCTCTCAGAGGGATTCCCATGCAAGTGTCAGTTGAAACGACTTCAGGTCTGGAACGTCGTTTAATCGTTGGTGTACCTGCCGAGCGCATTGATAGTGCGGTTAACTCTAAGCTCCAAAAAGCTTCCAAAACCGTGCGCTTAGACGGTTTTCGTCCAGGCAAGGTGCCGATGAAAGTCATGCGTCAGCGCTTTGGCCAGTCGGTTCGCATGGAAGTGCTTGGCGAAGTGATGAACGAGTCCTTCTATGAGGCGATTCAACAGCAGGACCTTAAGCCTGCCGGTCAGCCCGCCATTGAACCGAAAAATCTCGATGAAGGTCGTGATCTGGAATATGTGGCAACCTTTGAAGTGTTTCCGGAGATTGAAGTCAAAGACTACAGCGGAATTAAGGTTGTTAAGCCTAAGGCAGAAGTAACCGACGCCGATCTCGACAAGATGATTGAAAATCTGCGTGAGCAGCGCGCTGAGTTTGAAACAGTGGCGCGTGCTGCCGAAGATGGTGATCAGGTCGTTATAGACTACGCTGGTACAAAAGATGGCGAAGCTTTTGATGGCGGTAGCGCAGAAGATTCCAATCTGGTTCTCGGGTCTGGTCGTATGATCCCAGGCTTTGAAGACGGTATTGTTGGTATGAGTGCCGGCGAAGAAAAGGTACTGTCGCTGAGCTTTCCAGAGGACTACCACGCCGAGGAGCTCAAAGGCGCTGCGGTTGAGTTCAAGGTTACGCTCAAAGAAGTCAAAACCAAGGTCCAGCCCGAGCTGAACGACGAATTCTTTAAGTTGTTCGGTGTGGAAGAGGGTGGCGAAGAGGCTTTCCGCGCGGAAGTGCGCAAAAACATGGAAGGCCAGCTGGAAAGTGCGATTGAAAATCGCATTAAACAGCAGGTGCTGGATGGCGTGCTTGATGCGCATAGCGACCTTCAGGTTCCCAAGGCGCTGATTTCTCAGGAAATTGATGCGCTGCGTAACCAGCAGTTACAGCAATTTGGTGACCTGGCCAAGCAAATCAATGCGAAAGACATTTTCCCAGATGAAGTGTTTGCGGAAAATGCGGAGCGACGCGTCAAGCTGGGCCTAGTGCTCAATGAGCTGGTAAACAGTGAGTCGATTGAAGCTGATGCGGACAAAGTTCGTGCCGCTATTGAGAAAATGGCAGCCAGCTACGAAGACAAAGAGCAGGTTATCAACTGGTACTACAGCAACCCGCAACAGTTGCAGGGCATTGAGTCGCTGGTGGTGGAAAATCAGGTTGTTGATAATTTGCTTGAAAAAGCGCAGGTTACCGAGGAAACTTCCAGTTACGAAAAAGTGATGTCGCCCCCCGATGAAGAGGCAGCGGAAGAAGAATAACGCAGCAATACTGCGTTAGACTCTCAGGGCGATCGGGTGAAAATTCGGTCGCTTTTGTTTTTGTGGGTCGGGCTTTTGTGAGTACGAAAGTGGCGGCGAGTGGTCAGATAGTGAGAAGCCGGGAGAAGAAGAGGGATTATGTCGCGCTATAGCTCAGAAGGTTACAATTCAAATCAGATCAACAATCTCGGCCTGGTGCCCATCGTGGTAGAGCAGACTGCTCGCGGTGAGCGCTCTTTCGATATTTACTCTCGACTGTTGAAAGAGCGGGTTATTTTCTGTGTTGGCCCCGTCGAAGATCATATGGCGAACCTGATTGTCGCCCAAATGCTGTTTCTGGAGTCTGAAAACCCAGATAAAGATATTCACCTGTACATCAATTCACCGGGTGGCTCGGTAACCGCAGGCTTGTCAATCTACGACACCATGCAGTTCATCAAACCCGATGTCAGCACCATGTGTATTGGTCAGGCCGCCAGTATGGGCGCATTCCTGCTCTCTGGTGGCACCAAAGGCAAGCGCTACATGCTGCCTAACGCTCGCACCATGATTCACCAGCCCAGCGGGGGCGCCACCGGTCAGGCGACGGACATCGACATACATGCCCGTGAAATCCTGATCATCCGCGAGCGTCTGAATGAGCTGATGGCCCAGCACACCGGGCAGGATATCGAAAAAATTCGCCTGGATACCGAGCGCGATAACTTTATGAATGCCGAGCAATCCAAGGCCTATGGATTGATCGATGAGGTGATGATGCGACGTACAGTAGCAGACGAGAAGTAGTATTCGCTGCCCTGATGCTTGCAATACGCGGCAAAAATCAGCATCTTTAGAGTAGAGATAGTTATAAGTGCACCATGGCGGTGCGCATTTTGGAGAGCTTAATGGCAGATCACACCAAAGACGGGGACGACAGCGGCAAACTGCTCTACTGTTCGTTCTGCGGCAAAAGCCAACACGAAGTCAGGAAGCTGATTGCGGGTCCGTCTGTCTTCATCTGCGACGAGTGTGTCGATCTATGCAACGACATTATTCGTGAGGAAATACAGGAAAGCAGCGGTGAAGCCAATCACGACCGCCTGCCGACGCCGGCGGAAATCAAAGATATTCTCGGGCAGTACGTTATCGGTCAGGAACGTGCCAAGAAAGTGCTCGCGGTAGCGGTTTACAATCACTACAAGCGGCTGCGCTACGCGGATACTAGCGCTGAAGACGTCGAGCTGGGCAAAAGTAATATCCTCTTGGTGGGCCCCACAGGTAGCGGTAAAACGCTGCTGGCAGAAACCCTGGCCCGTCTGCTGGACGTTCCCTTTACCATCGCCGATGCCACCACATTGACCGAAGCGGGCTATGTGGGTGAGGATGTTGAAAACATCATCCAGAAGCTGCTGCAGAAGTGCGACTATGATGTCGATAAAGCACAGATGGGTATTGTTTATATCGATGAAATTGACAAGATTTCCCGCAAGTCGGACAACCCGTCGATCACACGTGACGTATCGGGTGAAGGCGTGCAGCAGGCGTTGCTCAAGTTGATCGAAGGCACAGTTGCTTCCGTGCCGCCGCAAGGGGGGCGCAAGCACCCTCAGCAGGAGTTCCTGCAGGTTAACGCGGCTAATATCTTGTTTATTTGTGGTGGCGCATTTGCCGGTCTGGATAAGGTCATTCGAGATCGCTCCGAGCGTGGCGGCATCGGTTTCTCAGCTGAGGTCAAGAGCAAGGACGACAAGCGCAATGTCGGCGAAGTGCTGGCAGACCTAGAGCCAGAGGATCTGGTTCGCTACGGACTGATTCCTGAGTTTGTTGGACGGCTACCGGTCATCGCAACCTTGGAAGAGCTGGACGTAGATGCCCTGATCAGCATCCTGACAGAGCCGAAAAACTCTCTGACCAAACAGTACGGAAAGCTGTTTGAGATGGAGGGGGTCGATGTTGATTTCCGTGAAGACGGTTTGCGTGCGGTTGCCGAAAGGGCGATGGAGCGTAAAACCGGTGCCCGGGGTCTGCGCTCGATACTGGAGGCTGTTCTGCTAGACACCATGTACCAGATTCCATCACTGGAAAATGTCAGCAAGGTAGTGATTGATGAATCTGTGATCAAGGGTGAGTCAGAGCCGATGCTGGTTTACCATAACAACGACAAGAAGAAAGCCGCGCCAGAAGATTGATTTCTGTACAAATGGGCCGATTTTTCGGCCCATTTCCAACTATTTCTCTGTCAATACCTTGTAATTCCGCGTGTTACGCCCCATGTTAAAGGGAAGCAGGCTGACCCTGTCAGCCCCCCGTACCACCTGTTAAGAGGTCGAAAATGGGTGATTCCAACGAGATTATGGATTTTCCGCTACTGCCGTTGAGGGACGTGGTTGTCTACCCTCACATGGTCATTCCCTTGTTCGTTGGTCGCGACAAATCGATTCGCGCCCTTGAAACGGCAATGTCGGCCAACAAGGAAATCATGTTGGTAGCTCAGCGTGACCCGAATGTCGACGAGCCGGGCACTGAGGATCTCTACGATATTGGCACCGTGTCCAACATTCTTCAGCTGCTGCGCCTGCCTGATGGTACGGTAAAAGTTTTGGTTGAAGGGGCCTATCGCGCTCAGGTTCACCAGATCGAAGACAACGGCGAGTTTTTCCAATCTGAGATTTCTCCGCTTGCCGACGAAGAAGTGCCGGCAGCAGAAGTTGAGTCTCTGGTGCGCAGTGCCATCGGCCAATTTGAAAAATATGTAAATGTCAGTAAGAAGATACCTGCTGAAGTGTTGACTTCTTTGTCCGGTATCGATGAAGTTGGTCGTCTGGCAGACAGTGTTGCCGCCCACATGAGTATGGATCTGGAGCAGAAACAGTCCATTCTTGAAATGCTGTCCGAGCGTGAGCGTCTCGAGCATTTAATGGCGGTTATGGAATCCGAGATTGACTTGTTCGCGGTAGAAAAGCGTATTCGCGGCCGAGTTAAAAAGCAGATGGAGCGCAGTCAGCGCGAGTATTATTTAAACGAGCAGATGAAAGCCATCCAGCGCGAGCTGGGGGATATGGATGAAGGTGGCAACGAGCTGGAGGCCCTTGAAGCAAAGATCAAGGAAACCGGCATGAGCGCCGAGGCCGAAGAAAAGGCCATGTCCGAAATGGCGAAGCTCAAAATGATGTCGCCCATGTCGGCTGAAGCTTCTGTCGTGCGTGGCTATATCGACTGGTTGATATCCATTCCCTGGCAAAAGCGCTCGCGTGTTAAGCACAATCTCGACAAAGCCGAAGATGTATTAAATGAAGATCACTATGGTCTCGATGAGGTTAAGGATCGGATTGTTGAATACCTGGCGGTACAAAAGCGGGTTAAGAAAGTAAAGGGGCCGGTATTGTGTCTAGTTGGCCCGCCCGGTGTGGGTAAGACGTCCCTTGGCGAATCCATTGCCCGCTCAACCAATCGCAAGTTTGTCCGTATGGCACTAGGCGGGGTACGCGACGAAGCGGAAATACGTGGTCATCGTCGTACCTACATTGGTTCAATGCCGGGCAAGATTATTCAGAAGCTGTCTAAAGTTGGCGTGCGCAACCCTTTGTTTCTGCTCGACGAAATAGACAAGATGGGTATGGATCACCGAGGAGATCCGGCGTCAGCGCTGTTGGAAGTTCTCGACCCGGAGCAAAACAACAGCTTCAGCGATCACTATCTTGAGGTGGATTACGACCTGTCAGATGTAATGTTTGTCTGCACGTCGAATTCGCTCAATATTCCGCCAGCATTGCTGGACCGAATGGAAGTTATCCGTATTCCTGGCTACACCGAAGCGGAAAAGACAAATATTGCGCGCCGTTACCTGATTCCCAAGCAGATGAAAAACAATGGCTTGAGGGAACAGGAGTTGAGTATCGAAGAAGATGCGATACGTGACGTTATTCGCTATTACACCCGCGAAGCCGGGGTTCGGGGGCTGGAGCGCGAACTGGCGAAAGTCTGTCGCAAGGTGGTTAAAAACCTCGCTCGCGAAAAACGTAAAGGTGAATCGACCCAGCTTAACGTGACAGGCGAGAATCTCGGTGAATATTTGGGCGTGCCAAAGTACACATTTGGTAAGGCCGAAGAAGAGAATCGCATTGGTCAAGTAACTGGCTTGGCGTGGACTCAGGTGGGCGGCGAATTGTTGACCATCGAAGCTGTGTCAGTAGTCGGTAAAGGTCGGCACGTGAAGACCGGATCGCTTGGCGATGTGATGCAAGAATCAATACAGGCCGCGGTAACCGTTGTGAAGAGTCGTTCGCAAGCGCTTGGAATTCCTGCAAACTATCACGATACACACGATATACATATTCACGTGCCGGAAGGCGCAACACCGAAGGACGGTCCTTCGGCTGGTGTTGGTATGTGTACCGCGCTGGTATCCGTGATCACCGGAATTCCTGTAAAATCAGCGGTTGCTATGACTGGCGAGATAACCTTGCGTGGTCAGGTATTGAAAATCGGCGGTTTGAAGGAAAAACTGCTGGCTGCTCACCGTGGTGGGATAACCACAATCATCATACCCGCCGAAAACGAGCCTGACTTGAAAGAGATTCCGGACGATATAAAAGCGGACTTGATGATAAAGCCGGTGAAGTGGATAGACGAAGTGCTGGAAATCGCACTGGAGCATTTACCTAAACCAATTTCGGACGAGGAGTACCTTGCGGGACTCGGTAAGCCGAATTTGGATGCAGATGTGGCGGAAGGGCAGGGTAGCAGCCGTTTTAGTGCTCATTAGCGCTGAGGTTCCTTGACCGTCATAAATGCAGTTGGTATAAATCCCACTCGATTCAGTTGATGAACCTGTTGTCACTGATTTCAGGGAGTGGTTTGTTAATTACTTTCTCATGTATTGCCTATAATGAAGGGGATAATAAGTGAATAAATCTGAGCTTATTGACGCAATCGCTGCTTCGGCAGATTTACCGAAAGCAGCAGCGGGTCGCGCTCTTGATGCGGTGGTTGATTCAATCACCGACGCATTGAAAAAAGATGATTCGGTTTCATTGGTCGGTTTTGGTACTTTCAGTGTAAAAGAGCGCGCAGCTCGCACTGGCCGCAACCCTCAGACCGGTGCACCGATTGACATTGCGGCAGCAAAAATCCCGAGCTTCAAAGCGGGTAAAGCGCTCAAGGACGCCGTAAACTAATTACTGAACGATTTTATCTTCAGTCTTCGGAGTGGAATTTACTCCAGTATAAAGGCGCATCGAGAGGTGCGCTTTTTTTGTAACTAGTGGACAAGCATGCTTCAGAATATTCGCGATAACATCCAGGGTGTTGCTGCCAAGATAATCATTGGTTTGATGATTGTACCGTTTGCTCTCTATGGCATCGATTTCCTGTTTAGTGGCAGCTCTGACGCTCCGGTTGCTGTAGTCAACGGAGAGAAGGTCAGTGAAGCAGAACTCAATCAGGCCTTAGCGCTACAGAAGCGACAATTGCTGTCGATGATGGGTGACAATATTGATCCAGGGCTTCTTGACGACGCGGTACTGCGTAAACCTGCGCTCGATTCACTGGTGCGTCAGAAGGTAATGCTGCAGGCGGCCGATGACGCCGGCGTGGCTGTTCCGGATGCTGTGCTAAATGCCAATATTGTTCAAATGACCCAGTTTCACGAAAACGGACGTTTTTCTCAGGAACGTTTTCGTCAGGTGCTTGCCGCTCAGGGCTTTACTCCCTCTCTATTTCGCCAGCTGATGCGCTCGGACCTGCTGATTGAACATCTTAATCGTGGCGTTGTAGGCTCTGCGTTTTTAACCGATTTTCAACGCGAGCAGGCTATTCGCTTGGGTGATCAGAAACGCAGTTTCCATTATTTGACGCTGGATTCGTCGGGATTTGCAGAACAGGCTGAAGTATCCGACGCTGATATTGAAGCCTACTATCAAAACAACGCCGCGCGCTTTAAGACAACAGAGTCTGTGCGGGTGGCTTATCTGGAATTAACGATCGCTGATTTCTTCAAGCCCGTTGCCGACGAAGATCTCAGAGCAGCCTATGCGGCTGAAGTGCAGGCTGCAAAAGCGCGTACTGAGCGGCACGCGGCCCATATTTTGGTGGAGCTGGGCGGTGATCGCGATCGCGAAGAAGCGCGTTCGCGCATCGAAGAGGCGAAAGCTAAGATTGAACAGGGTGCCGATTTCGCCGAGCTCGCCAAAGTGTATTCCGATGACTTTGGTAGTGCGGAGCAAGGTGGTGATCTTGGTTACAGCGCGGGGAATACGTTCCCGGAGGCGTTCGAAAATGCGCTTGCGTCACTTGAGGTGGGCGAAACCTCGGATGTAGTGGAAACCGATGCGGGCTTCCATCTGGTTAAGTTGCTGGATCTTCGAGCTCCGGATGTCGCCTCGTTTGAAGATCGGCGCGAAGCTATCGAGCGTGAGCTTCAGGAGCGAGCAGCTAAGCCCCGGCTAATCGCCGAGGTCGAAGCACTGCGTGACCTGGTGTTTAATTCGGATGGGCTTAAGGGGCCGGCTGAAACACTCGGTCTCGAGCTTAAGCAAAGCGACTGGCTGCGACCCAATGAAGGGAGCGGGGTGCTGGCCAACCCCAAAGTGCGCGCAGCAGCGTTTAATGCCGAATTACGCGAGCAGGGTTATAACTCCGAGGTGATTGAAGTCAGCCCAACGCAATTTGTGGTAGTGAACCCCATAGAGTACAAAGCGCCGGAGCTGAAGCCACTGGCGACGGTGCGTGACCATATCGTCAAGCAGCTTAAGATTGAAAAAGGGCGTGCTATAGCGAAGTCTGCCGCTGAAGAAATCGCTGAGGCGCTTAAAGCAGGCGAATCAGCTGAGGATATCGCTAAGGCGCGTGAGGGTGTAGAGTGGCAAGTTGCTGTTCGTGCCTGGCGGCAGGATCCAGCCGTCGCTGAACCTATCCGCAGTGCGGCTTTTAGTCTGCAGCGGCCTGAGGAAGGTGCTTCACGTATTACGACGACAAGCCATGCCGGCAATACAGTCGTCATCCAATTAACCAATGTCTATGATGGTGACAAATCACTTATAGGCGACAAGCGGCGTAAAGAACTGTTGGCGAGTGCTGAGCGAATTCAGGCCTCCCAGGGTTTTAACGCCTATTTTGGTGAGCTGATGCAGTCTGCCAAAATCAAATACAATTGATGTAAAACTGTCGGGCGGGATGCTCGGCACAGGTTAATAATAATGATAATTCAAGATGCCAGAGTCGAGTTGCCTACTGGGCAACTCGATATCTGGGTGGCCGTAGCTGCACACGTGTCACCCTACCAGCAGGAGCAGGCCTACCAGGACTTGCTTAGCGTCCAGGAAAACGAGATGTTCAAGGCGCTGCGCTATCCCGAGCACCGTTTTGATTACCTGATGGGGCGAGCCCTGCTTCGCTCCGTGTTGGGGTCGTATACGGGTCGAAAACCGGCAGATCTCCAGTTTGAGCGCAATGATTTTGGTAAGCCGGAGCTGTCAAACGTGGATGACGCTCCTCGCTTTAACCTGTCACTAACCGATGGCGTCGCGATACTTGCAGTGCACGCTGATGCGGACATAGGGGCGGATATTGAGTATCACGGTCATGGGCGTTCCATGCTTGAAGTGGCCGATCAGTATTTTTCTGCGCTGGAAATTGCCGATCTGAAAACCTTGCCGTCAACCGATCAAAAGCGAGGATTTTTTCGCTATTGGACCTTGAAGGAATCGTTGGTCAAGGCCAAGGGGGAGGGTATGTCGGTACCCTTGGATAGCTTTTCTTTTCGCGCAACGAAAGAAGCTGGTGCTTCCGTGCACAAGGCAAAGCTGGTTAATGCTCCGGCGCATTTTATCGACGATGCGTCGCAGTGGGATTTCCGCTTTTTTGAGTTGGGCCTGGACTACACAGCTGCGGTGAGTGTTTCGAGGCCGCTGCACAGGATTTGCGTTCGCGAGTCCATACCGCTGGTGGGCGCGATGGAAGTCGACTCAACCGAGGCGCTTTTTTCGAACCACCATCAAGACGCACTTTCGGCGGCTTTCTGTTAGAATCCTCCAACTTTTTAGTAGGTTAATCGTTGGGGGAAGACAGTGTATAAGATACTGACGCGCAATCAGATATCCGTCAAAGGTCTCGAGCGCCTGCCGCGCGAAAAATACGAAATTGCCAGTGAATTTACCGCTCCTGACGCGGTGTTGCTGCGCAGCCACAAACTCACCACCGATGAAATCTCCGACTCTGTAATGGCCATCGCCCGCGCTGGCGCCGGGGTAAACAATATCCCGATTGCCGATTGCACGCGTCGGGGTATTCCAGTATTCAATACGCCCGGCGCCAACGCTAATGCGGTAAAAGAGCTGGTCATTGCCGGAATGGCTCTGGGCTCGCGCGGAATTCTTCCGGGCATCGATTTCGTCTCCACACTCGGTGAGATGACCGACGGGGCGGAAATGAGCAAGCTCCTTGAAAAAGAGAAGAAGCGCTTCAAAGGTCAGGAACTTTACGGCAAGACGCTCGGTGTTGTAGGGCTGGGGGCCATCGGCTCGCTGGTCGCGCGCGCTGGCCTCGATCTGGGGATGGAAGTGATCGGCTATGATCCGGCATTGTCAGTTGACGCGGCCTGGCGTCTGCCCAGCTCCGTCAAGCGCATGGAAAATATCGGCAGCCTGTTTGCTCGCGCTGACTATATCAGCTTGCACCTGCCCGTGTTGGACGCGACACGCGGACTCGTTAATGGCGAGCTGCTGAACAACTGTAAACCAACCACCCGCCTGCTGAACTTTGCCCGTGAGGAGATTGTCGACAACGCCGCGATTGTCAACGCGCTGGAGGCTGGAACCCTTAATCGCTATATTACTGATTTTCCAGCACCTGAGTTAATCGGTCGAGACGATGTGATACTGATGCCCCATATCGGCGCCAGCACCGATGAGGCAGAAGAAAACTGTGCGGTTATGGCCGCTGACCAACTGCGGGACTTTCTCGAGAACGGCAATATCAAAAACTCGGTGAATTTTCCGGCGCTGGCCCTTGAACGCACCGGGGGTACCCGTATTGCCATTAGTAACAGCAACGTACCAAAAATTCTGGGGCACGTACTGTCAGCACTTGCAGATGCCGATCTAAATGTCATTGATATGTTGAACAAGAGCCGCGATGATGTGGCCTATAATCTGATTGACGTTGCAGCGGCACCTGCAGCGGCCGTGATTGACCGTATTCGCGGAATTGAAGGCGTTATCAATGTTCGAGTGATTGACTGATCCTGTCCGGGAGGGCCTGTGAAAAGTCTGGATGACATAGCGGAGCTTCTTAAGGGTCAACCCGGCAAGCCGCCTGTGGAAAAGTGGCATCCGCCGCTCAGTGGTGATATCGATATCACGATCAAAAGCGACGGGCGCTGGTTTCACGAAGGTGGTGAAATCAAGCGCCACCCACTGGTCAAGCTGTTTGCGTCTATCCTCAGGCGCGAAGATGATGGTGAGTATTACCTAGTGACGCCTGTAGAAAAATGGCGGATCTCGGTGGCAGAGTACCCCCTTCAGATTGTTGATTCAGAAGTAGCGCCAGATCGCATTGCAATGAAAACCAATGTCGATGAGTGGTTGGTGCTTGATGACAGTCACCCGCTCACAGTTACCACAAATATCAACACAGGCGAGCCGGTTCCGCGTGTTGCAGTAGACCGCGGTTTGTCTGCCAAGGTCAGTCGCTCTGTATTCTATCGTTTGGTCGAGCATGCCATCGAAGATGATGGCCAGTTGTGGCTAATGTCTTCAGGCCAGAGATATTGTCTTGGTGCGACGGAGTAAGATTGTGGCAAAAATTTCTCTTCGAAAAAAACACACAAAGCCTGAAAGCGAAGTCAAAACGATGGTGGAAGAGCTTGCCCGTTCGCTCGCTCAACGCTATGACGCTAAAACGCGCTGGGATGGCGATAATGCCGTGACAATTTCCCATCCCAGACTCAATGGGCGCTTACAGATACACCGTGACGAAGTCACGATCGACGTCAAACTCGGTATGTTGGCCGGTGCTTTCAAGGGCAAAATTGAATCGGAATTGCGCAAGGCGCTCGATGAGAAATTGTCCTGACCTTAGAAAAAATTGTAATGTCCGGGATAATTCACCGAAATTGCTGCTCTAACCAGCATCTGATTTGTAAGGAGAAGGTTTAGTGAGCCAAGCACGTAGTCAATTCAATCATTGGGCAATGCTCTGGCTGGTGGCGCTGTTTTTTCAGGCTCCCGCCTATGCGACCTGGCCGTTGCAAGACGGTAATGGCGAGCCTCTGCCAAGCCTGGCGCCGATGCTGGAGAAGGTCAATCCAGCTGTAGTGAATATCTCTACCTATACCACGCGCACCGTGCAGCAGAACCCATTGTTGCGCGATCCGTTTTTTCGTCGGTTCTTCAATATGCCGGAGCAGCAAATGCCGGAGCAGAAACGGCGAACTCAGAGCGCTGGATCAGGCGTTATTATTGACGCTAAAAATGGCACCGTTGTCACCAATCATCACGTTATCGATGGGGCTGACGAAATTACTGTGGCGCTAGAGGATGGTCGCAGCTATACCGCCACCTTGGTGGGCTCTGACCCTGACGTCGATGTCGCCGTACTGAAAATCGACGGCAAGGATCTGGTTGATATTCCGGTGGCCGACTCCGATCCGGTTCGAGTGGGTGACTTTGTAGTGGCTATCGGAAATCCGTTTGGTCTCGGACAAACTGTGACCACCGGTATTGTGAGCGCATTGGGGCGAACTGGGCTGGGGATTGAAGGCTACGAAAACTTTATCCAAACCGACGCGTCGATAAACCCGGGCAACTCTGGGGGGGCACTGGTCAACCTGAAGGGTGAGTTGGTGGGGATCAATACCGCCATTATCGCGCCCGCCGGCGGTAACGTCGGGATAGGGTTCGCCATTCCGACCAACATGGCGCAAGCGAGCATTACGCAGATTCTCGAGCACGGTGAAGTCAAGCGTGGCCAGCTTGGCGTCATTATTCAGGATCTCACTCCCGAGTTAGCAGAGGCTTTTGGTATTGAAAATGGACAGCGCGGCGCGTTGATCGCCGAGGTTCAGGAAAACAGTGCTGCGGACAAGGCCGGCCTGAAATCCGGTGATGTCGTGGTTGCGGTAGATGGCAAGGATATTCTGAGTTCTGCCCAACTGCGCAACGCCGTCGGTGTCAGGAAGATTGGTGAGACTCTAAAGCTCACCATCGTACGCGACGGTAAGACCAAGGTTATAAAATCCAAAATCGGCGAGCCGTCTACGCTGGTGGCAGGCAAGGATGAAGCTGTTCATAAGTTCCTGGAAGGTGCCTCGCTGAAGGAGGCCGACGATGCCGATGGTGTTCTGGTGTCAGAAATCGCCCAGGGCACGCCAGCGGCACGCTCCGGCCTACGTCCGGGAGATGTCATCCTGTCAGCAAACAAGACGCGGGTTAAATCGATTGCCGAGCTGCGCAAGGCGGTGAGTAAGACCGATGACCGGCTGCTTCTGCAGGTCAAACGGGGTCGTGCTGCGCTCTATATCATCCTGAAATAGGCCGCAGCGGGCTGAACTGTGTAATGGGCAATATGTCGCCATTGCGGTTCAGCCCGGGTTCATAAGATTGCGCTACCATAGCGACAATTCTCAACTGAAAAGTGGTGTATATGCGCGGCTTCTTGATCATAGTGATGTCGTCGTTGCTGCTGGCGTGCACCGGCAGCCCGGTGGTAACAGATTACGATCCGGGCTATGCCTTTGAGCGGGTCAAAACCTACGCCTGGTTGGAGAGCGGGGTTGCAGAAGAACCCCGAGGGAAAGGGCGCAATGATCTAATGCGTGACCGATTGCACAATGCTATTGAAGACCAAATGCGTGCTCGCGGCCTGCGCAAAGTAGAAACTGCAGCGCAGGCGGATATCCTGCTCACGTTTCATATGGGTATAGAGAAAAAGGTCGAGGTATACGATTTCCACGATCATTTTGGCTACTACCCCTGTTTTCAGAAGCGTTGTTCCGGATATGCCTACTATCCGCACGGTATTCACCATGATCGCTGGGAAACTGAATATCAGGAAGGGCGCCTAGTCATTGACATGGTCACCCCGAATTCGAAGAAGCTGGTGTGGCGAGGGGTGTCTGAACGTCGTATTCCCTGGCTTGAAACCCCGGAAGAGCGCCGACTTTTTATTGTCGACGTTGTCGGTTCTGTGTTGCAGCACTACCCGCCGGGTCATAAGTCGCATTAACGGTTGAAACTCGCTTAGAGATAACAGACAATGTCGCGCCGCGGCACAGGGGGATTTTGATCTTCGTGATGTCGAGCTTTATGGTGGTCCTTCCGGTCCCCTCGCAACGATAGATAGCAAACCCCGCCAGGCCCGGAAGGGAGCAACGGTAGCTGTCAACTCGTGTGCCGGGGTGTGGCTGGTTGGGCCGCCACCCTCAATTGTCTCCCCCCATGCCTATGCAAGTTCAAGTCGACGCCGTGCTGGTGTATCCTAGAGCGCTTGTTTTAGTGTCTACAGGAAAGTCATGAGTTATCAGGTTCTTGCGCGAAAGTGGCGGCCGCGGTCATTCCGGGAAATGGCCGGGCAGGCACATGTGCTGAAAGCCTTGGTGAACGCGCTCGATCATGACCGCCTGCATCACGCTTATCTATTTACTGGTACTCGTGGTGTAGGGAAAACCACCATCGCTCGGATTCTCGCCAAGTGTCTTAATTGTGAGAGCGGAGTCAGTTCAGAGCCTTGCGGCACCTGCGATGCTTGCGTATCCATCAATGAAGGGCGCTTTGTTGATCTTATCGAAGTGGATGCGGCATCGAAAACCAAAGTAGATGACACCCGGGAATTACTCGACAATGTGCAGTACACGCCTACCCGGGGTCGTTATAAGGTTTATTTGATAGACGAAGTGCACATGCTTTCAGGGCACAGCTTTAATGCCCTGCTCAAGACCCTGGAAGAGCCACCACCGCATGTGAAATTCCTGCTGGCCACTACAGACCCGCAAAAAATACCCGCCACCATACTGTCGCGCTGTTTGCAGTTTAGCCTCAAAAACATGTCACCGGAGAAGATCGTTGAACACCTGACGCATATTCTCGGTCAGGAAATGATCGGCTTTGAGGAGCCTGCGTTGTGGCAGCTAGCACGGGCTGCAGAAGGCAGTATGCGCGATGCGTTGAGCCTGACAGATCAGGCGATCGCCTTTGGCGGAGGCAAACTCGGCAGTGCTGATGTAGAAGCGATGCTGGGTACCATAGATCACTCTGCGATCAAGGATATTGCAAGTGCTCTGAATGCCGGGGATGCGCAGGGATTACTGCAGACCGTGTCTCGCCTGGCTGATCAGGGGGTGGATTTTGCCGGCGTACTGGCGGATCTGTTGTCTTTTCTGCATCGAGTCGCCATTGCACAGGCAGTGCCGGAGGCGGTTGATGGCACTCTGCCTGATAGTGACGCAGTAAAAACGCTGGCGGCGGAATTGCCGGCGGAAGACGTCCAGTATTTTTATCAGGTTGGTCTGGCCGGTCGTCGTGATCTTCCGCTCGCGCCTGATGCCCGCAGCGGCCTTGAAATGGTGTTGCTGCGCATGATCGCGTTTCGCCCCGCCGGTGTACACCAGCTGCCGCAAGCGTCGGCTGAGGGCGCCCCCCCGGTAAAAAAGCCGTCAGCGCCGACGGGCGCTAAGACCGTCGAGAACAGCCAGCGCACCGGGTCGCACGTTTTAAAAGCACCGGTGCCGCCATCCGCGCACAGCGAAGCGCCACGCCGTACTGACACGGCACCCGCTTCTGCGCCAGTGCAATCGTCAGCGCCACCGGTGGTTGTGGCGCAGGCCGTAGATGCAGAAGTTACAATGCCGGAAGCGCCTGTTGCGACAGGCACGACTATATTGTTCGATGATCTGACACCTACCGTATGGCGCGAACAGTTTGATGCATTTGGCCTGGCGGGCTTGCTGCGCTCTATCTGTAGCCACTGTATTTTGCAGCAGGTGGGAGGTGACAGGCTCTGTTTTCAGATTGCGCCAGAAAACGCGCATCTGCTTAATGATGCCCACCATGAGCGCTTCGAAAAGGCCCTGTCGTCTTACTTCGAAAGACCACTGCGTATTGAAATTGAGCAAATCGCGATAACGCAGGAAACCCCTGCAGAATACCAGCAACGCAAAGAGGCGGAGCACCAAGAGTATTTGAAGAATCTGATTCATGCAGATCCCAATGTTCAATTGCTGGTACAAGAGTTTCAGGCCGTTGTAGATGACAACAGTATTCGTCCCGGCTCGGGGCAGTAACACAAAGGTAAACGCGCCTGGCAGGCGCGTCAGGAAATCGCTATGCAGAACCTTAAAGATTTGATGAAACAGGCTGGCCAGATGCAGGAGCAGATGCAAAAGGCACAGGAAGAACTAGCCAGGCAAGAAGTTACCGGAGAAGCCGGAGCTGGCATGGTTAAAGTGACGATGAATGGTCGCCATGATGTTAAAGCGGTAACAATTGATGACGGGCTGATGCGCGAAGACAAGTCCATGCTCGAAGACTTGTTGGCAGCGGCAATTAACGATGCGGTGCGTCGCGTAGAGGAAAGTAACAAAAGTGCGCTTGGTAATATGTTTGGCGGTCTAGGGGGCGGGTTTCCCTTTAAATGAGTCATTTCAGCCCCATCATTGAAGAGCTGATAGAAGCGCTCCGCATCTTGCAGGGCGTTGGCCGGAAATCGGCGCAACGCATGGCGTTTAATCTGCTGCAACACAAGCGCGAAGGTGCTGTGCATTTGGCGGAGGTGCTCAACAAGGCTGTGAGCAAGATTGGCCATTGTCGCGGCTGTCGCAGCCTGTCGGAGCATGAGTTGTGCTCGATCTGTCGCAGTGAGAAACGAGACAAGACAGTGATCTGCGTAGTCGAATCACCGGCGGATGTCATCGCTTTTGAGCAGGCTGGTGGGTACAACGGTCAGTATTTCGTGTTGATGGGGCACCTGTCGCCAATTGACGGCATAGGCCCTGAAGATATTGGCATTGACCGGCTGGTCGATCGCGCTCGCGAACTGGATATCCAAGAATTGATATTGGCGACCAATCCAACCATTGAAGGGGAGGCGACGGCTTTCTACATTACAGAGCAATTGCGAGAGCAAGGCGTCAAAGTATCCCGCATTGCCCACGGCGTGCCCTTGGGCGGCGAGCTGGAGTACGTCGACAGTGGTACCTTGGCTCATGCCCTGAGCGGCCGGCGGATTGTCGAGTGAGTGATTTTAGCTTTGTAGCCGATAATGCAGGCTTGGCCGATAGCATCGCCAGTGTAGCGCAGTGCCCTGTGGTTATGCTCGACACCGAATTTATGCGCACGGACACCTTCTACCCGATACCTGCGTTGTTGCAGTTGTCAGATGGCACGTCGCATTACCTGATAGACCCGCTCGCCATTACGGACTGGGCGCCACTGGTTGCGCTGTTTCGCAACCCGAATGTAATCAAGGTCTTGCATTCAGTTAGTGAGGATCTGGAAGTTTTTCAGCGCCTTCTCGGCGCATTGCCACGCCCCCTTTTGGATACTCAGGTGGGGGCGGCACTGGCCGGTTTCGGGGTCGGGCTGGGTTACCAGCGCCTGCTTGATACCTTGCTTGGTATTGCCATCGACAAGGATGAAACCCGCTCAAATTGGCTGCAACGCCCGCTCAGCGATGCCCAGTGTCAATATGCGGTGCTGGATGTGCTGCACTTGATGCCGGCCTTCGAGGTAATCCGGGATGCCTTGGAAGAGCAGGGGCGAATGAGTTGGTGGCTGGAAGAGGGTGATCGTTGCATCGACCGCGCCGAGCAGCAGGCGCCGCTTGAGGATTATTTTCGTAAGATTAAGAGCGCCTGGCGACTGTCGCCGACGGATCAGCTCTGTCTGAGAGCTCTGTGTATCTGGCGTGAGACGGTGGCGCGCGAGCAGGATGTGCCCCGTGGGCGTATCGTAAAAGATGCAATCTGTATCGAGCTGGCTAAACGTCGTCCGAGCCATCCTGGTGCGTTGTCGAAAATAAAGGGCCTGACACCATCCGTCATAAGGCGTCACGGTGAAACTCTGTGTGACATCCTGGCTGTCGACTACCGAGATGACGGGCAAATCCCTTTGGAGTTTCCACTGAACACCGCCCAGAAAGCAAAAGCGAAAGCATTGCGCGATGCGGTGGATGGTCTCGGTGATGAGTTGGCAGTGCCACGCGAGTTGCTGATGAGTAAGCGCGATATTGAGGACAGTATTCGGCTAGAGAGGCTTGCTCCTGGTCTCGATGGCTGGCGCAGCCCTATACTAAAGCCAATTTTAAATGAAGTATTGAGCGTAAATGACTGATTCCAAAGTAATTGTAAGTATATACCGAAGCTCGCAAAAGGAAGGTATGTACCTGTATGTTGAGAAACGCGAGGGTATGTCGCGCGTGCCGGAGGCCTTGCAAAAGCAGTTTGGTAGTGCCGAGCTGGCAATGACAATGCTGCTCACCCCCGAACAAAAACTGGCCCGTGCCGATACCGCAAAAGTCCTCAAGGCTCTCGCTGAACAGGGGTTCTACTTGCAGATGCCGCCGCTACCAGAAGCTGCTCTTGATCCGAGAAAATCGTGAAAAAATTTTGGGAAATCAAAAGCCTGACTGAGATGACCCCGGAGGAGTGGGAATCGATTTGCGACGGCTGCGGCAAATGCTGTCTGCATAAACTAGAAGATATTGATACCGGCGATATTTACTATACCAGAGTGGCCTGTCAGTGGCTGGACATTGAATCTTGTCGGTGTAGCCATTACGCTGACCGCCTCAAAAAAGAGCCTACGTGCGTAAAACTGACTCCCGCCGATGTTGACGATCTGCAGTGGTTGCCGCCGAGTTGCAGTTACCGGCGTATGCATGATGGACGCGGGTTGGCAGATTGGCATCATCTGGTGTGTGGCGATCGGGAGCGTGTGCACAGCGAGGGGCATTCCATCCTGGGGCGCTGTCTAAGCGAGCGCGATGTGCATCCGGATGGCCTGGAAGAACATATCGTGCACTGGGTAGAGCAGAATTGAGGTTGTTGTAGCAGGGTATGGAATCCGTTATTGAATATAGAGAATATGTGACGGCCTGGGCTGCCTATCTCGGTGCCTGTACGGTTCTGATTATTATCGGTTGCCTCTGGACGTCAGGTATACGCAATACGTATATACGCAGTTTTATTCGCTTGGTGGCAAGCACGGTGCTGTTATTGCCGATTATCCACGAAGACGCCAATCAAGTTCTTGTGCCTGCGTTGGTTGTAGTCGTACTGGGTGCGTTTATCGGCAACACGATTGCAGCAGTAAAAGCCATGAACCTGCTGGTGCTTGCCTGTATAGGTGCCGGGATTCTGTCGGCTATCCTAGCCCGCCTGATCAACGGATTTCGCGCCAAGCGGAAAGCCAGAATGGAGGCAAATATGTCCTCTGAGATCAGTGACGTGGCCGAAAGCGAAATTGTTAAAGGTGAGCGCTGACGCTACTCTCAGCGCCAGCCAAAGAATTGCATGAAAAAAGGTAGAGCACATGAAGTTTGAAGGTACCGAAAATTACGTCGCAACGGACGATCTGCGTCTGGCGGTTGATTCTGCGGTTGCACTGCAACGCCCCCTGTTAATCAAGGGCGAGCCCGGCACCGGTAAAACCATGCTGGCCGAGGAAGTCGCCAAAGGTTTGGGAAAGCCCCTGCTGCAATGGCATATCAAATCTACTACTAAAGCCCAACAGGGCCTGTATGAGTACGATGCGGTATCGCGACTGCGAGATTCCCAGCTTGGTGACGACAAAGTTCATGATATCTCGAATTACATCAAACGCGGAAAGTTGTGGGAGGCGTTTGCAGCAGAAGAGCAGGTTGTGCTGTTGATCGATGAGATCGACAAGGCAGACATCGAATTCCCCAACGATTTGTTGGTTGAGTTGGACAAGATGGAGTTTCACGTTTACGAGACAGGTGAGACTATCAAGGCCAAGCAACGTCCGATTATCATCATCACCAGTAATAACGAGAAAGAACTGCCAGACGCTTTTCTGCGTCGCTGCTTTTTCCACTTCATCAATTTCCCGGATCGGGAAACCATGCAAAAAATTGTTGCGGTTCATCATCCGGACGCTAAAAAAGATCTGGTCAATGAGGCGTTGGAAGTGTTTTTCGACGTACGCAGCATTCCAGGTCTAAAGAAAAAGCCCTCAACCTCTGAGCTGATCGACTGGCTGAAACTGTTGATGGCAGACGATGTGCCGGACGAAATCCTGAAAAACCGCGACAGCAGCAAAGCGATTCCACCGCTCTACGGCGCCTTGCTCAAAAATGAGCAGGATGTTCACCTGTTGGAGCGCTTGGCCTTTATGCATCGCAGAGAGAGCCGCGGCTAATATCCCATGCTTGTCAGTTTTTTCTTCACCCTCAAAGAAACCGGGGTTCCGGTCTCCATCCGCGAACTGCTGGACCTGATATCCGCGCTTAAAGCGCGGCTCGTCTTCGCTGACGTCGAGGAGTTTTATCACCTCGCCCGTATATGCATGGTCAAGGACGAAAAGTACTACGATCGATTTGACCTAGCCTTCGGGCGTTATTTTCGGGATCTTGAAACCCTTGATGACGTTATCGAGGCAATGATTCCCGACGACTGGTTGCGCACAGAGTTTCTCAAGCAGTTAAGTGATGAAGAGAAAGCGAAAATTGAATCGCTGGGTGGGCTCGACAAGCTAATTGAAGAATTCAAAAAGCGCTTGGAAGAGCAAAAAGAACGTCACGAGGGCGGTAACAAGTGGATCGGCACAGGCGGCACCTCGCCTTTCGGGCACAGTGGTTACCATCCGGAAGGTGTGCGGGTTGGCGGCGAGAGCAAAAACAAGAAGGCCGTAAAAGTTTGGGAAAAGCGTGATTTTAAAAATCTGGATGACAGTGTCGAGCTCGGTACCCGCAATATCAAAGTAGCGCTGCGGCGTCTGCGCAAGTTTGCGCGCACCGGTGCGGCCGATGAGTTGGACATGGATGACACCATCAAGTCGACAGCGCGCAATGCTGGCATGCTCGATATCAAGATGGTGCCGGAACGCCATAATGCCGTGAAAGTATTGCTGTTCTTCGATGTGGGCGGCTCTATGGATCCTTATGTGCGCACCTGTGAGGAGTTATTCTCCGCTGCGCGCACCGAGTTTAAACACCTGGAATACTATTACTTCCACAACTATCTGTATGAGTCTGTCTGGAAAAACAACGTTCGTCGGCATGCAGAGCGCATCTCCACACTGGATATCATGCACAAATACAGCTCCGACTATAAGGTGATTTTTGTTGGTGATGCGTCGATGTCTCCCTACGAAATTCTGCAGCCGGGAGGCAGTGTTGAGCACTGGAATGACGAGGCCGGTGAGGTTTGGGTTAAGCGAATAACCGACACCTACGACAAGGTTGCCTGGCTTAATCCAGTGCCCCAGGATGAATGGGGGTGGACACAGTCCATTGAGCTGGCCCACCGTCAGATGGAAGGGCACATGTACCCACTAACTCTGAAGGGCTTGGAAGAGGCTATGGCCTACCTGGCGAAGTAATCCTGGCTGTTATGGCTCCTTTCGAACTTGTACGTTGGGGCGAATCCGGTACAATACGGGCTTTAAAATTTCGGTCAGTTTTATCTAGAGGAATGTTTGATGTCTGAAGAAGCTCGTGAAGATGCGGTAGCTGACGCGTTCGCAACAGTAGCCGTGATTGCGCTGGTTGTTGGTACAGTGACCTATTGGCTGGCGGGTATGCCTCACTGAGATATTGTCAGCGGCAGTTAGCCCATACGTGAAAAGCCTCCTAGTGAGGCTTTTTTTGTGCCTGTTAGAAAGTAAGGTGCTGCTGGGCTTTCCTGTGAACTGTTACGCCTGTTTCAGCAGGAAAACCCGTTGCTCCCTGATGGGGTTAGTCGGTTAGCAACCTGCGGCGCTATCAGGGATCGTAGTCCAGCACCGGTGACAGCCAGCGCTCCATTTCCTGCAGCGTTTTACCCTTGCGCTCGGCGATGCTCGCTACTTGGTCTTTGGCTATTTTGCCAACTGCAAAGTAGCGAGATTCAGGGTGCGAGTAGTAAAAGCCGCTCACTGAAGCCGCCGGTGTCATGGCGAAATGCTCGGTCAGCTCGACACCCGTTTCAGCCTCGGCGTTCAGAATTCTGAACAGCGTGGGCTTTTCGGTGTGATCGGGGCAGGCCGGGTAGCCGGGAGCAGGGCGGATACCCTGATACTTCTCCTTGATTAACTCTTCGTTGCTGAAGTTCTCGCTGTTTACGTAACCCCAGAACTCCGTGCGTACGCGCTGATGCATATGTTCAGCGAAGGACTCGGCCAGCCTATCCGCCAGTGCCTTGACCATGATGGCGCTGTAGTCATCATTCTTGGCTTCGTATTCCGCGCATAGCGCCTCAGCCCCAATACCGGCGGTGACCACAAAACCGCCGACGTAATCGTTCACGCCGCTGCTTTTGGGTGCAACATAGTCCGCCAGGCTCATATAGGGCTTGTCGTCCGGCCTTTCGGTTTGCTGGCGCAAGTGGTGCAGGGTCGCCAGCTCGCTGCCGTCGTCATTGTACAGGGCGACATCGTCGCCTTCACTGCTGGCAGGCCAGAAGCCAATAATGCCCGAGGCTTTCAGCAGCTTTTCTTCAATGATGCGATCAAGCATGGCCTGGGCATCATTGAAGAGGTTTCTTGCGGCTTCACCGACTTTCTCATCGTCGAGGATTTTCGGGTATTTGCCGGCTAGTCCCCAAGTAATGAAGAAGGGCGTCCAGTCGATGGTTTCACGCAGTTTTTCCAAGGGGTAATCGTTAAAGGTGCGCGTTCCTGTGAACTTGGGTGTTGGCGGCGTGTAGCTTGCCCAATCAGTCTGAAAACCGCGCCCCAGAACGTCGGTATAGGGCAGTCGGCGGCCGCGACTCTCGCTGCCGGCGCGCCGTTCGCGGATGCGTGCGTATTCGTCTTTTCGCGCCTCAACAAAGGCGGTTTTCTGGGTGTCGCTGATTAGCTGTGTGGCTACGCCAACACTGCGTGAAGCGTCAGCTACGTAAATCACAGCGTCGTTTTTGTATTTAGGTTCGATTTTGACCGCAGTATGTGCCTTGGAGGTAGTGGCACCACCAATCATTAACGGGACGTTGAAGTCGAGCCGCTGCATTTCTGCCGCGACGTGAACCATCTCATCGAGCGATGGAGTAATCAGACCGCTCAGGCCAATAATGTCCACGTTTTCTTTTTTGGCAGTGTCGAGTATTTTGTCGCAGGGGACCATAACGCCGAGATCGATAACCTCGAAGTTGTTGCACTGCAACACCACGCCCACAATATTTTTGCCGATATCGTGCACGTCGCCTTTCACTGTGGCCATCAGTATCTTGCCGTTTGGCTTGGCGCCTTCCTCTTTCTCCGCCTCGATGTAGGGTTGAAGGTAGGCCACCGCCTGTTTCATCACGCGGGCAGATTTCACTACCTGAGGCAAGAACATCTTGCCCTCGCCAAACAGGTCGCCGACCACGTTCATACCGTCCATTAGCGGCCCTTCAATCACGTCGATGGGCTTGCTGGCCTCCTGGCGTGCGAGTTCGGCGTCTTCTTCGATATAGGTGGTAATCCCTTTCACAAGGGCGTGTTCGATACGCTTTGCCACGGGCAGTTCGCGCCAGCTCAAATCTTCCTGTTTGCTGGCAGTGCTGCCGTCGCCTCGGTATTTTTCAGCAATATCCAGCAAGCGCTCAGTGCCGTCATCGCGACGATTGAGAATGACGTCTTCTACACGCTCGCGCAGTTCCTCCGGTAGATCATCGTAAACAGCCAGTTGGCCTGCATTAACAATTCCCATGTCCATGCCGGCCTTGATAGCGTGGTAGAGGAAGACCGAGTGAATGGCTTCACGCACCGGATTGTTGCCACGGAAGGAAAATGACACATTCGATACGCCGCCCGACACCAGTGCGTGGGGTAGTTCGCTCTTGATGTATTTTACCGATTCGATGAAATCTACAGCGTAGTTGTTGTGCTCTTCAATACCTGTAGCTACCGCGAAGATATTCGGGTCGAAAATGATGTCCTGCGGCGGAAAGCCCACCTTGTTGACCAAAATGTCGTAGGATTTTGAGCAGATCTCTTTACGCCGCTCGATGTTGTCGGCCTGGCCATCTTCGTCAAAAGCCATGACCACAACCGCCGCACCGAAGCGGCGACAGATGCGAGCTTTTTCAATGAATTCTGCTTCGCCTTCCTTCATGGAAATCGAATTCACCACGGCCTTGCCTTGAATACACTTCAGGCCAGCTTCAATCACATCCCATTTGGAGGAGTCGACCATGATGGGCACTTTGGAGATTTCAGGCTCGGAGGCGATCAAGTTAAGGAACTTGACGATGGCCGCTTCTGCGTCGAGCATGCCTTCGTCCATATTCACGTCGATTATCTGCGCACCGTTTTCCACCTGTTCGCGGGCAATCGCCAGTGCGGTGTCATAATCACCCTCCAGAATCAGTCGTTTGAACTTGGCTGAGCCTGTCACGTTGCAGCGCTCGCCCACGTTTACAAACAGTGAGTCGGGTGTGATGGTAAATGGCTCCAGACCGCTGAGTCGGCAAGCGACGGCTTTCTTCGGGATTTCGCGGGGTTTTACATCTGCGACCGAAGCGCCGATTTTCTCGATATGGGCAGGTGTGGTGCCGCAGCAGCCACCGACCAGGTTGAGGTAGCCACGCTCGCCTAGCTCGCGCAGTTCGCGCCCCATGTCGTCTGGAGTTTCGTCGTATTCACCGAATTCATTGGGCAGGCCAGCGTTGAAATGGCCACTCACATAGCACTCGGCCACATCGGCGAGTTCTTCGAAGAAGGGGCGGATTTCAGAGATGCGACGGCCACAGTTGGTGCCGACGATCAACGGTTTGGCGTGAGCAATGGTGTTCCAGAATGCCGTCGGCGTTTGGCCGGACAGGGTGCGGCCGCTGACATCAGGGAAGGTTACCGACACCATAATGGGTACTTCAATACCGCTGTCTTCAAAATATTGCAGTATCGCGTAGATCGCAGCCTTGGCATTCAGGCTGTCGAAAATGGTTTCTATCAACAGCAGATCTACATCGCTTTCCACCAAAGCTTTGGTGGCTGCGTAGTAGTCTTCAACCAGCTGGTCAAAGCTAATATTGCGCGCACCAGGATCATTCACGTCAGGTGAGATGGACGCCGTTTTTGGCGTGGGGCCGAGAATGCCTGCGACAAAGCGAGGCTTATCCGGCGTGGCAGCGGTCTGTGCGTCCGCCACTTCGCGAGCGACTTTCGCGCCAGCTCGGTTCAGCTCCTCCGCGATAAACTGCATCTCGTAGTCGCCCTGAGCCACTTGCGTCGAGTTGAAGGTATTGGTCCCAATGATGTCTGCGCCCGAATCTAGGTAGGCCTGATGGATTTCCTTGATGACATCGGGGCGGGTAATCGAGAGCAGGTCGTTATTGCCCTTGATATCGATATGGAAGTCGGCAAAGCGTTCGCCGCGGTAATCGGGTTCTTCGAGCTTGTAAGACTGGATCAGGCTTCCCATAGCGCCATCTATAACCAGAATACGGTTCTGGAGGGCGTCTTTGAGTGCCTGGATGCGTTGTGCTCGATTGGCCATTGTGTTGCTAAATCCTTGATAACTGTGTGGGATTAACTGCTTGAAAACGCAAATAAAAGGCCCCATAAACGGCTCTGCGCTTACGTCGAATTTGGCCTTCGTGTTAAACTGGCGAATTCTATCAGACTACGCCCGCGATTACTCGGCTGAAACACGGTTTCAGCCTGGGGCGCGGGCAGAACTTAAGAGGTATTTATGTCGGAAGGTCAAACGGTTGCCGCTACTGACGGCACTGAAGTGAAAATGACCATCACCGAATCTGCGCAGGATTATCTGGCGGAGTTGCTGTCCAAGCAGGGCGACGATGTGCTGGGTGTGCGTGTGTTTATTACTCAGCCAGGTACGCCAAAGGCGGAAACCTGTATCGCCTATTGCCGTGAGGGCGATTCCAAAGAAGACGATATCCAGATTGAATATCCGGTGCTGAATGTCTTTGTAGAAAGCCGCAGCGTGCCGTTCCTGGAAGATGCGACGGTCGACTACGCTAAGGATCGCATGGGTGGTCAGCTCACAATCAAGGCGCCAAACTCACGCCTGCCCAAGGTTAATGAAAACAGCCCCTTGGAAGATCGCGTAAATTATATTCTCTACAACGAGGTCAATCCGTCTTTGGCAGCTCACGGTGGCGAAGTGTCGCTGGTGGAAATCACCCAGGACAAGTACGCCATCTTGAAGTTTGGTGGGGGCTGTCAGGGTTGCGGTATGGTTGACGTCACCCTGAAAGAAGGTGTCGAGAAGTCGCTGGTTGAACAGGTGCCTGAATTGGCGGGCGTTCGCGACATGACCGATCATACCAATACTGAAAACGCGTACTTTAAATAACGCAGTCATCAATTGCGCATGATGCGCCGCAGGGCAATAGGATAAACGCCCGGCGGTGCTTAGTGCGCGAACAGCGCCTTTAAATTTTCGTTATAAGGCGCACTGACAATTCCCTTCTCTGTGATAATCCCGCTGACCAGCTCTGCTGGCGTTACATCAAATGCAGGGTTAATGGTCTTGATTTCATCAATGGTGGCTTTTTGACCACCAAACCCACGCACTTCGTCGCCGTTGCGTTGCTCGATAGGAATCAGGCTGCCATTGGCGGTTTGCAGGTCGATGGTGGAGGAGGGGCAGGCGACGTAAAACGGTATATTGTAGTGCCGCGCCAAGATTGCTACGCCCAACGTTCCGATTTTATTGGCCACATCACCATTGGCGACGACTCTGTCGGTGCCGACTATGACCATGTCGATTGCGCCAGAGGCCATCGTTTGTGCCGCCATATTGTCCGTCAATAGTGTTACATCAATGCCGGCGCAATGGAGCTCCCAGCTGGTCAGGCGAGATCCTTGCAGCAACGGGCGCGTCTCATTGGAAAACACCCTGAATTTCTGCCCGTTTGCGTGGGCGAGGTACATTGGCGCTGTGGCCGTGCCGATGCCACCCGTGGCGAGCGCTCCGGCATTGCAGTGCGTCATAATCCCGCAGTCGTCGGTAATTAGCGCTAGAGCTTGCTCGCCAATACCCTTGCACAGCGCCTTGTCTTCGTCATGTATGGCTTCGGCCTCGCTGACGAGTCGTGCCAGTAGCTTCGCGGTGTCGGGCTCGGTGAACGTTGCGGCAATGCTTTTCAGTCGCTCGAGCGCCCACTGTAGATTGACAGCGGTCGGTCGTGAGCTATTGATAAAATCTGCCTGAGTGATCAATTCACGTTGGAATTCTGCAAAGGCAAGGTGCCGGTGCTGCGCCATGACGACACACAGTCCGTAGGCTGCAGCAATGCCGATAGCCGGTGCACCGCGTACCTTCAGCGCGTGGATGCTGTCAAACAGTTGCTGAGCGCTTTCCTGCTTTTCGTAATTGACACTGTGGGGTAGGCGAGTCTGATCCAATAACCAGAGCTCGCCCTTTTCCCAGCGAATAGCTGTGGGGAAATCGCTGCTCATCAGCGCGCAGGCAGCACGTCTTTGAGTTTGGCGTGCATATCCAGAATGGCGGCTTCTGTTTCTTCCCAGCCTACACAGCCGTCAGTTACAGAAACGCCATACTTCAGGTCTTCCAGGTTGGCGGGGATTTTCTGATTGCCGGCGTGGATGTGGCTTTCAACCATCAGTCCGACAATAGATTTGTTGCCTTCCAGAATCTGGTTAGTCACATTCTCCATTACCAGTGGCTGCAGCTCGGGCTGCTTATTGGAGTTGGCGTGGCTGCAATCGACCATGATGTTGGCAGGCAGGTTGTGCTTGGCAAGCTCCGCTTCAGCCAATTTGATATGCACCGAGTCGTAATTGGGGCCGCCGCTACCGCCACGCAATACCACGTGTGCATAGGGGTTGCCACGGGTGTGGATTACAGCCACCTGGCCTTCGTTGTTGATTCCCAGGAAGCGGTGGGGTTTGGATGCCGATTGCATTGCGTTGATTGCGACTTCCAGCGATCCGTCAGTGCCATTTTTAAAGCCGACCGCCGAAGACAGGCCGCTGGCCATTTCCCGGTGGGTTTGCGATTCAGTGGTGCGGGCACCAATAGCGGACCAGGCAATACAATCCTGCATGTATTGAGGCGAAATGGGGTCTAGTGCCTCGGTGGAAGTGGGCAATCCCAGCTCTGAAATATTGATAAGCAGCTCGCGGCCGATGTGCAGGCCTTCCTGAATCTTGAACGTGTCATTCAGGTAGGGGTCGTTGATCAGCCCTTTCCAGCCCACGGTGGTACGCGGTTTTTCGAAATAGACCCGCATCACCAGGTGGATGGTGTCCTCAACCTTTTCAGCCAACGCCTTGAGGCGATTGGCATAATCCATCGCAGCCTTGGTATCGTGAATGGAGCAGGGGCCGACCACCAGAAACAGACGGTGATCCTTGCGATCGAGGATATCGCGAATGGTTTTGCGCGATTTACTGACGGTGGATGCGGCTTTCTCTGACAGTGGCAGCTCGCTCTTGAGCAACGCCGGGGTAATCAGAACTTCCTGCGCAGCAACGTTTAGATTTTCAAGTACTTCAGTATTCATTTAATATTCCCGCGTCCCGCCGGGTGGATTGATAGCAAAGCTGGGCATTCTAACGTAAAAACAGCTGGATAGGATATGACAATAGGGCGAATGTGCACCGTTTCGGGCCTGGTAGGTCTGCTTTTTGCCTCGCTGGCGACTGCCGGTGAGCGGGTGCAAGGCCGTGAAGCTGAACTTCCCGTGACCAAACTCAGCCCGGTCACTCGTTCCGACGACCGCGGCACTGATTACTACCAGGCGATCTCCTGTCGGGAGCTGGGTAGCGCCGATGCCAAAACGCCGCAGGAAATCGCTTATCTGGACGCCCGCAAGCGCGATTGCGTGGAACGCTATCGCGCTTTTGCGCCACGGTCATTTCAGCCATGAGTCGGTTACGAGTTTTTAAACCCGCTAAGGTCAAGCCGGTTAAGAAGTGGCGCGATACACTGACCATAGAGTCACTCGCCGATGACGGTCGAGGTATAGCAAGGCGCCATGGGAAGGTGGTGTTCATTGACGATGCATTGCCGGGCGAAACCGTCATTGCGGAAATGCGAACTGCCGGAAAGCGCTTTGATGAGGCTCGCAGTGTCGGACGTGAAGTCACCTCAAGCGATCGCGCCGATCCTCCCTGCACGTACTATCAGGTTTGCGGTGGCTGCCAGCTGCAGCACCTGTCGGATCGGGCGCAAATACGTTGGAAAAATGAACGGTTTGGGGCCATGTTATCGCGTCTCGATGGGCCGCAGCCGATGACACCGTTCACTGCTGACAGTTTGCACTACCGGCATCGGTTGCGGCTGTTTTTCGATCGCGGAAAGCTTGGCCTGCGCGCGCACGGCAGTCATAGCATTGTTGCTGTGCCGAACTGCCTGATTGCCCGGACGGGACTCAGTGCGGCGCTGAAAAAGGTGTATGCACACTCTGATTGGTTGCAATATGCACACGCCGGTGAGTTGCACCTGGTCGAAGGCGCCGGCGACCGCGTGGCTGCTGTTTTAATGTTACGAAAAAAACCAACTCAGGCGGCTCTGGATAATCTCTGCGGATCGTTTCCGATAACGCTGGCACAAGTGATTGGCGAAGGTAACGTATTGTTCGAATCACCTGTGCAGCTGATTTACCCGGATGGCGAACTTAGTTTTGAACCCGGTGACTTTACGCAGGTAAACCCGGCCATAAACCGGCAGCTGGTGACGCAAGTCGTCGACTGGTTACACTTGGAATCGGGTGATCAAGTCGTGGATGCCTTTGCTGGCCTCGGTAATTTTTCGTTGCCCATCGCCCGAGCTGGCGTACAGGTGGTAGGGCTGGAAGTGGACGATGCCATGGTGGGAAGGGCGCGGATGCAAGCCGCTGAGCACGGCCTTGATAACCTGACTTATCTTTCTCGAGATCTATTTCAAGCTAACGCCTTGGCTGGAATTAACGTGAATAAGGCGCTACTGGATCCACCACGGGCTGGAGCCAGAGAGTTGTGTGAAGCGTTAGCCGCCTCGGCTGTTACGCGGGTAGTATATGTGAGTTGTGATCCGGCGACGCTGGAGCGCGATCTGGCTATTCTGATCGCCGGGGGCTTTGGCATATCGGCGGCGAGGTGGGCCGATATGTTTCCGCAAACCAGTCATATGGAATCGTTGGTATTGCTAACGCGCTGATATCACCCGGATGGTTGTAGCTACAGGGCGCGGGTGTCGCTACTATGTGCTTAAATAATAATCAAGGTAGTGCGCGATGCGGTTTGTATTTCTACTAACGGTGATTTTTCTTGCCGCCTGCAACAGCAGCTCCAGTTCCTCCCGTTCCGGCAATGCGCCCGCATCGGCGGCACCGGAGTCACCGGCGCCGGATGTTATATCGCGCTCCGCAGTTCCCAGTGGCGCGCCGCCGGCTGCCTTTGGACAAGAGCCTGTTCTTCGCACTAACCCGAGCTGGCCTTTCAAAGAGGGCGCACCACGAACCTCGGGTACAGGACGGTACGCCAATGGCGCTTTCTACTGGACAGACTTTGTCTACGATGCTCATGGCGCGCTTGGGCCTAATCCGCCGATTTATCGAGTGGGCACCCCCAGCGGCGGCAGCTATCATTACCCCGAACCGGATCAGGCGGGTAACGGCGCTGACATATTTCGAGTGGGCATTGGCGCTGATTCCCAGAACAGCTATTGGCGAGTGGACTGGCAGACAATGCTCGCCACGGAAGTGCCGATTGCGGCTTTTGCGCTGGATTATCACAGTGGCGGTGATGACGAGATTCCTGGTGCGGGAGTGACGGCACCGGGTATAGACGCCGTGGTGCTGCTGTCGTCGGCCGGGGTAACCGTTGATTTCAAAGATGGCAATGGGCCGGTCGCCATTGGTGAGTTCAAATCGGATCTAGCGTCGCGCTCCTTTGTTGCCATTCTGCCAAAATCCCTGTTTCCGATCGATACGCAACCGTGGACCATTTATCTGGTGAGCGGCATACACGACGGCAATGGCGGATTTTTGGACGACAACGCCGCGTTCCGAAAGTTACCAACGCAGCCACCGGTTTTTAATGCTGCGTTTCGCGACTATGAAGACGAGGCGCCGTTGAATAATTTCTGGTTCGACCAACAGCAAGCCACAGCGTTAAATCAGCGCGATATTAGTGAGTTTTCCATCGAGTTGGATTGGACGAGGCTAGGCGAAACCGAGCCCGAGCCGCTCGTGAAGGGTTACAGTAATCGCTGGTATGTTTCGTCCCTATCTGGTGAGGCGCTGAAGGACGGTGGTCAGGCCGCGGGAATTGATCGAACAGAAAACCCGGTTAACCAGCCACAATATTATGATCAGGTGCAGCCCTATGGTTTTTATCTGCCGGAAAGTTATCGGGAGGACCCCGCAAATCCGACAGTTTTTACCTGGTTGCTGCACAGCCTCACCCAGAATCACAATCAATACAGCGCGACTGTGCCCAATTTCCTTGATGGCGCCTGCGAACGTTTGCGCCAATCCATATGCGCGACCACATTGGGGCGCGGTCCGGCGGGCGGTTACAATGGTGCAGCTGAAGTCGATTTCTGGGAGGTGTGGCGCGATATCGCGCAGCACTTCACCATAGATTCGGAGCGCACAATCAGCAGTGGTTACTCCATGGGCGCCATCGGCACCATCAACCTGATGATTAAATACCCCGAGGTGTTCGCAGGTGGGGTTGTGCTGGCCGGTTCTCACGCCGATAGTCCGCTGTTGCCTTGTTCACCGGGATCTTCGGGCTGCGCAGAACCCAAAGGGCCCGAGTTGCTGCAGAATCTAAAGTGGAACGGCTATTATCACGCGCATGGCAGCTTTGATCAGTTGGTTCCATTTGCGGATGCCCGTGCCACCGTTGATGCGATAAAAGACTATGGCTACCGCTATGTGTTCGATCATTATGTCGCTGAAGATCATGTTATCTGGACCCTCAAAGATATTGCTTATCCAGCGTATGAAGAAGCTGCTAAGTGGATGGTTTCATGGCTGAATGACGTAGATACCCGCAAGCAACGTCCTGGCAATTTCGTGTATCGCTGGGAACCGTCAGCGATTGATGAACGGCTCGGGGTCGGGCCACAGGGGGCGTGGTGGTTGAGCGAAATCAAAGCGATCGACAATGTCGATTTCGCGCAGGTTAGCGTAAACAGTGGTGCCATTGGCGAGGCTGACATTGTTGCGGTGCCGGGCTCGCCTGAATTCCTTCCGCCTAACCAGAAAACATTAAGCCCTGCGCTCCGTGACAGCCAAGCCTGGCAGCTCAATGATCCGTTGCCACTTAACGGTAGGGTTAGTGTTGATCTGAAAAATGTCGCCGCGTTGTCGTTGAATCTGGCAGATGCTGGCGTTGCGGATAGAGCGGATAAACAGGTTGTGATGACTAGCGACAGCCCGGTAATGCTCACATTAACGGCGCTTTCGAATGGCACTCTAGTGAGCAGTAGCTCGATTAGGGAGGTTGTAAGTGAAGGTCGTGTGACTCTGGCTTTGCCGGCGGGCGTTGACCAGATAATTAACTTCTCGCAATAGTTCGGGTACTCGAACTTTTCCCGTGGAGTGCGCGCCTGCCCGGATTAGTTACTCCGGCAGACGCCCGTCCATCAGCGTGCAGTCTGCTATGACATTTTCTCGATAATGTCTTCTGCATAGCGTTTCACGCCATCTATTTTCTTGTCGATGTCGTCAGTTTCACCGTGATAAAAGGGCCACGGCATCGTCAGAATGTGAGTGACGCCATTGTCTTCGAGTTTTTTGTAACCATCGACCGTAAAGGCATCTGATGGTGTTGCCATGACACTGAAGGGCAGGTGATCGCGACCGTATTCTTTACGGTAACCGTTCACTTTGTTGATGCACTCAATGATTTCATCCGAGGTTTGCAGGTCAGTTACCCAGCCATCACCGAGGCGTGCAGCTCGCTTCATAGCGGCGTCACTGATGCCTCCTACCCAGATTGGAATGTGGGCCGTGGGAGCGGGGTTCATTTCGAGTTTATTGAACTGGTAGTGTTTGCCTTCGTATTCCACCATCTCACCAGACCAAAGCAGACGCATGACTTCCACCATTTCGTCAGCCCGTTTCCCACGGGTATGGAAATCCTGCTGCATCAGTTGAAACTCGTCTTTTGACCAGCCCACGCCGATTGCCGGGATAATCCGATTGTTGGAAACAATGGCTGCGGTACTGATTGCTTTGGCCACCAGAAACGGATTGCGCATTGGCAGCACAAAAATATTGTTGGTGAATTTGAGACGCTTGGTGATAGTGGCTAAGGCTCCGGCCATGACGAAGGGGTCGGGCCAGTCGGTAAACGCCTCCCAGCGACGAGAGCCGTCTTTGGTATAGGGGTAGGGAGTATCTATGGCCTCCGGGTGCACCACGTGATCTGAAAAGGACATGGCTTCCCAGCCGCACTCGTCGGCGACAGGCGCGAGCTGGGTAAGGTGGGCAACAGTGCTGAAAGACGTGGAAAGTACAAATTTCATGGGAGTGTCAGAGTCCGTGTTTTTCTCTTATGTGGGTTAGCAATCCCTGCGCGGCCTTTTCCAGTGTGGAAATTACCGCATCAAATGCCTCGGCCTCTTTGTAGTAAGGATCTGGAATCTGGGCATTGCCGCCGTGTTTGCAATAATTCATAAAGAGTTCAATGTCGCCGCTAAAGTCTTTAGGTGCCCAGGCTTCAACGTTGGTGAGATTGATGCGGTCCATCGCAATGATGTAGTCAAAATGCTGGTAGTCGTCATCGCAAATCTGCCGGGCGATCTGTTGACTGATGTCGTAGCCTGCTCGCAAAGAAGCTTCCTGTGAGCGCGTATCCGGTGCTTTGCCGACATTGAACGCCGCAGTTCCGCAGGAGTCCACGCGAATATGCTCGCTGAGACCGGCTTCTTCTATCTTTTTTTCGAGAATGCCTTGTGCTGCCGGTGAACGACAGATATTTCCTAGGCAAACGAATAAAACACCAATGGACATGGGTACTCCCTGAATCGAAGGAAAGGGTAGGGTGCAGCGCATGTTGGCGCATCACCCGAACGGAGGGGTTGGTGGCGGACCGAATGGGTAATCAGTAAAGCAGGATGTCGCGCAGTTGCTGTCGCTCGACGGGGCCTATGCCCAGACCCTGCTGCAGGTAATTGTCCATGCTGCCGTAGTGTTCGTCGATCGCAGCAAAGGCTTCGTTGAGATAGCGCTCTTGCACACCAAACAGGGCGCGCACCGCTTCGTCATTGGCGCGAAACAGGCTGCCAAGCTTAATGTAAAGTACCATCTTGTCGATGTATTCGCGGTTATAGTCGTTGCTGGCCAGATAGTCTTGTACGATGGTTTCGCGCGGCACCCCCAGCGCACTGAGTACCAGGGCGGCAGCGAAGCCGGTACGATCTTTCCCTGCAGTGCAATGAAATACGGTGGGATAGCTGGATTCAACGAGAAGTTCCTGCAGGTATTCTCGATAGACAGGCGTATATTTTTCAACCATCTCACGGTTGGCATTGACGAGGAACTGTTGCATATCAGCCGCTGTGGTTGTGCTGGACGTGATGGTTTCAATCATTTGATCCACAGCGGCGGCCCGAATGGCGATGGGCTTATTTACAATGCGTATAGACGAATCAGGTGCGACTCGGTTAGGTGCATCAAGACGCTCTGATTCAGACCGAAAATCTACAATACGTCGAATTTCCAGCGCTTCGAGATAGGCTTCATCAGCACTGCTAATATCTGACAGTTTGTCTGAGCGGTAGATCAGTCCCCATCGTACTGTTTTGCCGTCGGCGGATTGGTAGCCGCCGAGGTCCCGGAAGTTATGCGCGCCATCGAAAGGCAATCTGCGCTCTTGTGGCGGGTTTTGAGCGGGCAGTGGCCGCTCTGCCAAAGGTGTATTTTTGCTGCAGGCGCTGAGCATAATGGCCAGCAATAGCAGGCCGGCGTAGCGCAATGCGTGGTGAAGTTTAACGTGCTCAGCTCGGTTTAGCGGGTACATGGAATTCCGGCGTTAAGTGAGGTTGGCGTTTATTCTGTTTCTTTTCGCGACATCTGTTTTTTACGGCTCGCACGGTACTCGCCGGGTGTCATGCCGGTCCACTTCTTGAACGAGCGGTGAAAGGCGCTGGGCTCGTCAAATCCGAGTAAGGCCGAGACGGCATTTATTTTAAGCTCGGGCTGGTTCAGCCAGCGGATGGCATGTTCCTTACGCAGGTTGTCTTTGAACTCCTGGTAGGTTGTGTCGTATTCCTTGAGTCGACGGCGCAGCGTGCGCACAGACATATTGAGCTGTTCGGCCATGGCGACCACGCTGGGGAAATCACGGCTGAGATCGTTGCCGACGATGCGTTTCATCTGAGCGATTAGCGACGTGTCTTCATCATCGGTCGACACCATCAGGTAGTAGGGCGCATCGCGTAAGAATTCGCGCAGGGAATCTTCCGTATGGACCAGTGGGCAGTCCAGATAGTGCTCCGGGAGCACAAAGGCATTTTCCAGCTGCTCGTAGTAGATGTCGCAGCCCAGAATCTGTTCGAAATAACTGGCGTCTGAAGGTTCCGGGCCCTTGAGGCGCACTTCGTGTAATTGGATATGACGGCCTATCAGCCAGCTACAAAGGCGCCGCCAGATAGCCATGCAATGCACAACCGTATCGTTGTCCAGGCTCGGCGCATCTTCAAGCAGGTAGGTCGTATTGAAGGTGTAGGTTGCCCGACCATTCCCGGTGCGCTTGATCGGCCGTGTGCTGACCGGCGACAGCCCGGTGATATTGCGGCAGAAGGCCATAAATTCCGCCGCGCGATGTAAGGCGTTTTCGAGTGTTGTGCAGTGAATAATGCACATGCACATCATGCGAAACGTGCCGGTTGGTGTTGGACGCTGCAAATTCAGCCCAAACGATTCGTCCTGCAGCAACCACATCACGCGGCTATAGATCAGCGTGTAATAACGGGCGTCGATGGGGCTCTCTGGGTCGGCATTGGGGTCAAGCGGGTTTTGCGGTAAGTTCAGCGAGCGCAGCAGCGTTGACGGATCGTAGCCCTGCGCTTCGGCTACGCGCAGCATTGTGCGAGCGTACTTAAGCGGAACGTAATCGTTGCGGTGGGCGGTTTTGGGTCGCATCGTCATATAGTCGGGTGAACTGCCGCAAAATCATAGCATTATCAACTTGGTAGCGGCCAGCACTGCAGCGAGAGAAACTGAATAAGGTGCCGCCTAGTGATCGTCGTCACCCAGTGGGAAATGACACGCGGCGATGCGTGACCCAGTATCGGGGCTGTCCAGTACTGGCCGCTCACGGTAGCAGCGGTCGGCCGCACGTGGGCAGCGCGGCGCAAAGGCGCAGCCAGCTTCGCTACCTGTGGTGGAGGCTTCGCCGTGAATGTTGGTACTTTCATGCCAGGGTTTGCCCAGCTGCGGTACGGCATCCAGTAAAGCGCGCGTGTAGGGGTGTGCCGGTCTTTCACAAACCTCGGTGGCGTCCCCAAGCTCTACGATAGCGCCCTTGTACATCACCGCAATTCGATCGGAGATATGGCGCACGACTGACAGGTCGTGGGATATAAACAGCATCGCCAAGTGCATTCGCTGCTGGATCTCAATCAGCAAATTGAGAATCTGGGCCTGTACCGATACATCCAGCGCCGATACCGCCTCGTCACAGATCAGCACGTCGGGCTCCAGTGAGATGGCGCGGGCAATCCCAATACGTTGTCGCTGGCCACCGGAAAATTCGTGGGGATATTTGCTCAGGGCCTCGTCGTTCAGGCCAACCAGGTCAATCAACTCGCGTATTCTGGCTTGCCGTTCGGCAGGGGTGCCTCGGCGATGGACAATTAGCGGTTCTTCCAGTATGTGGCCGACCGTATGGCGAGGATTGAGAGATTCAAAAGGGTCCTGAAACACCATTTGCAGTTTTGCCCGCAAGGGGCGCCAGTGCTTGTTGTCCAGCTGTGTAATAGCCCGCCCCTGGAAGCGAAGTTCTCCGCCAGTAGGGCGGTGCAGGTTTAACAAGGCTTTGCCTAGGCTGCTTTTGCCACAGCCTGATTCTCCGACCAAACCCAGGGTTTCGCCGGGATAAATGCAAAAGCTGACGCCATCCACCGCGCGGATGGTGTTTTTGTGTTGCTTGAAGACACCGTAGCGTTGGATAAAGTGCAACTTTAGGTCGCGGGCTTCCAGTAGCGGGTTTTGCATGCTCAATCCTCTGCCAACTCGCGCCAACGCAGACAGCGTACCTGCTGTCCGGTGTCGGTGGTTTCCAGCGATACAGCCTCCTGGCTGCAACGCTCGGTCGCAAAGCTGCAGCGATTGCGAAACCGGCACAATGCCGAGTAGGTCGCGGGCTTTGCGACTGCCCCGGGAATGCTGGGTAGCCGTTCTTTGCGTACTGCGCCCACGCTGGGGGTGGAGGCTAACAATGCGCGGGTATAGGGATGCAGGGCTTTGCTGAACAGGCGTGAAGTGCTGGCACACTCAACAATATGGCCGGCGTACATCACGGCAATGCGATCACTGATCTGGGAAACCAGCGCCAGATCGTGAGTGATAAACAGTAGCGCTGTGTCTCGCTCTTGCTGTAATTGTTTTATCAGGCGGAGAATTTGTGCCTGTACCGTTACGTCCAGCGCCGTGGTCGGTTCGTCTGCTATAAGCAGGCGGGGGCGACAGGCCAGCGCCATAGCAATCATCACACGCTGTCGCATTCCGCCGGAGAGTTCGTGGGGGTAGCTGTCAAAGCGTTCGTTTGGGTGCGGAATGCCAACGGCGCGAAGCAGATCGACTACCTGAGATGGGCCCTGTTTGCCACGTACCTGTTTGTGTATTTCCAAGACTTCCAGAATCTGCTCGCCAACGCGTTTCACGGGATTGAGAGCGGTCATTGGGTCTTGAAAAATCATGCTGATTTCATTGCCGCGCAATTGGGCCAGGGCACGCGAATTCAGCTGTGCTATATCGGTTCCGTCAAAATCGACACAACCATTATCAAGGTAGCTGTCTGGGCGAGGCAGCAGGCCCATGATGGACAGCGCCGTCATACTTTTTCCGCTGCCTGATTCCCCAACAAGGCCTAGCGTTTCACCGGCACTGATTTGCAGGCTCACGTCATCGACAACGGCCAGATTGCCCTGTTCCGATCGAATGCGAGTTGTCAGTCCCTTTACGTTCAGTAGTGGAGTCATCGGCGCCAGGTCTCGTCGATTATCAGGGAGGGTTGCCAGTCGGTATTGTCGCTACGGGCCGCTTCGAGTTCTGCCTGTCGGTCGGTATCAATCCAGAACAGGCCGCCGTTGCTGCCCATGGTATCGAATACGCTGTTACTGGTACGGGTGGCAATAAATGGCGGCAATTGCAGCCAGCGCCAGTAGGCCTCCCGCGTATAGGGGACCTTGAAGGTGGGGATGAATGAGCCCTGCTCGTGAATCATTTCCTGCAGTTCGTGTGCCAGCGCTACACGCGCATCCTTTTGCTGTGCTTTGCGGTAGGCCTCAATTTTTTCGTCGAGCTCGGGGTTGTCGGTATTGGTCACATTATTGGTTTGCGGTTTATGTGCATTCACTGAGTGATAAAACTCCCAGAATGCCGGGGATAAGCCACCTCCCGACCAGCCCATCCAGGCAATCTGATGTTTCTTCTCGAGTATCTGTTTGAAAGCTGTTGACGCATCCAGTAGTTGCAGCTGGAAATCAATACCGGCCTTTAATGCTTCACGCTGAATGATTACCAAGCGGTCGTTGTGGCCACTGTTGTAGTAGGTGATACGCAAACTTAATGGCTGTCCATTTTTGATGCGTATGCCGCGATTATCGCGCTCTTGCCAGCCTGCTTCATCCAGCAAGGCGTTGGCTTTTGCCAGATCAAAAGGGCGGGCCTGAACCGCGGGGTTGGTGTAGTCCCCATAGCCTTCATATTGAGAGTTCAGTCGTTCATAGTCGCCGCGCAGAACCGTGTCGATCACCCTCTGTACATTGGTAGCGTGCGCGATCGCGTAGCGCACGTTGCGATCGGCGAGAACCGGGTCGTCTTCGTTCAGATACATGCCGGAAGAGGGCTGGGGTACGTCGTTGTAGAATTTGATTTTACCGACCCACCCTTTGTCGTAGATATCACCCTGGGCCTTTTTGTGCCAGAAACGTGGCATCACTAGAGGGAAGGTGTCCAGATCACCCTTCGCGAAATACTGGTATGCCATATTGATATCGCGGATTACCTTAACTCGCACATGATCCGGGTTGTAACGGTATTTTAAATAACGTTTATCGTCGCCCCACCAGTCTGGCTTGCGATCAAATTCGATATATTTACCCTTGCGCATATGGGCGATCTGGTAGGGGCCGGTATTGGGCTCAATCTTCCAGTTGTAGTTGCGCACCCAATTTTCGTCGAGTTGGTGGAAGTGCGCAGGGGTGGGGCGCAGACCATACTCGTACAGGAGTTCATCTTTGGGTTTTGGGACGGCACCGGTCACTGCGATGGTGTAGTCGTCGTATTTTTGGATATCCACGATCACGTTGCTGTAGTGATTGGTATACCACGGCGCGACGATATGCTCAGAGCGCATAAACTCAATCGTGTAGAGGTAGTCATCAGCGGTCACAGGCTCCCCGTCCGACCAGCGCGCATCGGGGTCAAGCTTGTAGTAAACGGTTTTGCCGTCTTTGTCGAAGGCCCAGTGCGTTGCCAGCATGGGGATGGGATTCAACGTGTTGGGATGAATATCCACCAGTGGCAAAGCGTTGGCGCGCAAATAACCAGCAAAACTGCCGTTGGCATCAGGGCCGACAAGGCGCAAGGTTAGTGGAAAGGTGGTGATAAAAGTGCGAAACCTACCGCCGCGTTTTGCATTGGGCGACGCAAATATCGGGTCCTCCAGATTAGTCTCCCACACGATATCTGCCGGCAGGGATGGCGGCGCTGCGTAACAAGAACTCACCCATAGCCAGCTGAGAAGGCAGCCAAGCGCGGCCTTTACGGCGATGATGCGCGCGTTTGCGCTCTTAGTCCGGCCGCTAGCGGTGTTAATCATAGTAACTGAACTTCCGGGGATCGAAGGCTTCGCGGATAGCCTCGCCAATGTAAGTAACCAGCATTAGCACTAGCGTCATGGCGCCAACGACTGACAGTACCATCCAGAGGGCGTCGAGGTTTTCTGTGCCCTGCTTTAATAACTCACCCCAGCTGGGGGTGGGTGGCGGTAGGCCAAAGCCGAGGTAATCCAGTGCTGTCAGCGAAGTAATGCCACCAGCAACCGAGAAAGGAACGAAGGTGATCAGTGTGGATACACTGTTTGGCAGAATATGTTTAAACACGATGCGTGTGTTAGACGCGCCAATAGCGCGAGCCGCCATCACATAATCGCGGGCCGCTTCTTTGTAGGTGGCGGTGCGCATGTACCAGGTGATGGAGGTCCAGCCAAAAAACACCATGATGGCCACCAGTGTCCAAAAGCCGGGTTGTACAATGGAAGCGACAATCATGATCACATAGAGAAAGGGTATATTGGACCATATTTCGATCAGGCGCTGGAATACGAGATCAAAGGCGCCGCCCCAGAACCCCATCATGCAACCGATACTGACGCCTACCAGATAGTTGAAAAACAAAAGAAGTAGGGAAAACAGCAGGGCGATTCGAAAACCATAAATGATTCGTGCCAGCACATCCCGGCCACTGGTATCTGTGCCCAGATAATGTGCGGTGGCCAGAGAAGGCGCGTGCGGTGGGAAATCACCCACGCTCAGGTCTGTTTCGAGAGGTCCATAGGGAATTGGCGGCATGATGACGGTTCCCTTGCCACTGCTTTCCAATTTGAGCTTCAGGTCTTTGTAGTTGGTTTCGTAGCGATACCCCAGATCAAAGGTTTCGCCTGGCAATATGCCGCCATAGGTCGGGAAATACCACTGGCCCTCATAAATCACCAATAATGCTCGCTGATTGGCGATGAGTTCCGCGCCAAGGCTCAGTACAAACAGTGCCGCCAGAATGATGGCTGACCAGTAGCCGCGTCGAATTTCCTTAAAGCGTTGCAGCCGTTTTCTGGCTACCGGATTGAGCTTCAGCATCAGCGCGCTTCTCCGAAGCGAATCCGGGGGTCCACCAAGGCCACGATAAAGTCCGAAAGAATATTGCCAATCAAAAACAGCAGTGAGGTAATCACCAAAATACCCATCACCACAGGATAGTCGCGTTCCAGAATTGCTTCATAACCGAGCAGACCTATGCCGTCGATATTGAATATGGTTTCAATCAGGAAAGAGCCGCTCATAAAAAATGCAATGTTGCCGCCGAAAGAGGTCGCGATTGGTATCAGGCTGTTGCGAAAGGCATGACGCCACACAGCCTGGCTGCGGGTAAGCCCCTTGGCAGAGGCGGTACGCATGTAGTCGGCAGCCTGGTTGTCCATTAACGCGTTTTTCATCATAAAGGTGGTGATGGCAAAGCTACCTGCCATGTACGCGATCAGGGGCAGGGTGCCGTGATAGAAAATATCTTTGAATTTTTCCCAGGTGCCCAGGTCTTCATAATTGTCGCTGACGAATCCGCCTAGCGGGAAGAAATCCCAGTGGGCAGAAAACAGGCTGACGAGGGCGATGCCCACCACGTAGCTTGGCAGCGCATACCCGAGAAAAACGACAGCGGAAGTCAGGTTGTCAAAGCTGGTTTGATGCCGCAGTGCTTTGGCTACCCCTAGCGGAATACAGACAATGTAGGTCAGCAGCAGGGTCGTGAGCCCATAGAAAATGGACACGGGAAAACGCTCTTTAATGATTGACCACACTGGATCCTGGTAGCGGCTGGATTCACCCAAATCAAACCGCAGCACTTTTGCTAACCAGATACCGTAGCTTTCCAGCATTGGCTTGTCGAAACCGTAGTAGGCTTCCAATTGTTTGATTTGTTCAGCGGAGAGCGTGTTGCCGGAACGGGTGTCGCGTGCACCGGCGCTTTGCTCGCCGCTTACCAGCGAGGCGGTCATCAGGCGTTCAATTGGACCACCAGGTACCACACGGGTTACCGCAAACACCAGTAGTGTGATGCCGATAAAGGTGGGAATGATTAGCAGAAAGCGCCGGATAAAATAGGCGGTCATAAACTCCACTCAGCGAAAAGCTCTGCGCATGTTAGCGAGGCGGTGCGACTATACAAGCCAAAAACCACACACTTACGGTTTTGTCTGCGTTATCGTCCAGAAACTTGCGTTACATCGACGTACAGGTTGAGGACCTGGCCAGGCATCAGGTATTTGCCTTTGCTGATTTCATTCCATTCCAAAATATCGTTAACGCTCAGGCTGAATTTATCTGCAATCCGAGCGAGTGAATCGCCGGGGCGCACGGTATAACCGATCCAGCGGATTATGCTGCGCGAGGCGGCGCTGCGCACAGCAACTTGCTGGCCAGCAGGCTTCCACACCACCAGTTTTTTACCAGCGCGTAAGGGGTCTTTAGGAACCATGTTGTTCCAGCGCGCCAGATCATTGACGCTAACACCGTAGCGGCGGGATATGGTCCACAGGGAATCGCCCTGTTCAACGGTGTGCTGATGGGCGACGCGATCATCGGATTCGCCGCGCTTTTGTGCCGAGGCCAACCGCTGATCTGCGCTGAGCGAGTAATGTGCTGCTGCCATGCTTGCTGAGGGCAGCATCAATACCTGTCCTGCACGAATCATTGAATTATTGAGTTGGTTGGCGGCCTTGATGGTAGCAACGTCGGTATTGAAGCGGCGCGCTATCTTGATCAGGCTGTCACCCGAAACGACGCGATAACGACTCCAGTTTAAGCGCTTTTCCGGCGGAATCTGTGACAACCGTTCGGTAAATTGTTGCTGTTTATCAAGAGGAATCGCCAGGTGATGGGGGCCATTGGGGTCGGTTGCCCAGCGATTGAAGCCGGGATTCAAGCGGTAGAGCTGTTCGATAGATACTCCGGCCAGTTCCGCTGCCTGCGCAAGATCGATCTGGCCACCGGTGTCGACAACTGTAAACGCCGCTGTGTTGGGCATGGGTTCAAGGTCTATGCCTTCGTACTTGGCTCTTTTGATCAGTTGGCTCAAGCCAATCAGTTTCGGGATATAGGCTTCTGTTTCCCTGGGCAGATCGAGCGACCAGTAATCAGTTGGGCGCCCGGCGCGTTCATTTTTCGCCATTGCACGCAGTACGGTAGTTGCTCCCGAATTATAGGCAGCCATGGCCAATAACCAGTCACCGTCAAAGCGTTGATGCAATTCCAGCAGATAATCCAATGCCGCTTCCGTTGAAGCGACGACGTCGCGGCGGGCGTCATACCACCAGGTTCTGGGAAGCCCCATGTGGGTTGCGGTTATCGGTACAAATTGCCACAGGCCTGCTGCGCGGCCGTGAGAATAGGCGAAGGGATCGTAGGAGCTTTCGATGGCCGGTAACAGGGCAAACTCCATCGGCATATTGCGCTTGCGGATGGCTTCAACAATGTAATAGAGGTAGGGGCTGGAACGCTCGGCAATAGTGCTCAGATACGTGGGACGGTCGCGAAAGTACTCGAAATACTTCTTTGCTTTTGGGTGGGCGGCGTGCTGGGTAAGCTGATAGCCGCTGGTAACGTGGTACCAGAGGTCATTTTTGTCCTCCGTAACGACCGTGTCGGCGGTTGGCAGGCCTGGTAATTTACAGTCACCCCGGCGCAGACTGCCACGCGTGCAGGCTTTGGCTTCGGTCCCTGTTGCCAGCGATTGCCGCTTGCTGGCCTGGGTGGAGCAGGCACTTAGGGTGATACTGGAAATAGCAATAAATAATAACGGTAAGGTCTTGTTATTCAATAGGTTCATCGTTTTATACCATCAGTGCGTACTGCGAGCCTGAATGGCTTGCCCAGAAAAAGTTAGGGCCAAGCATTGGGTTAGAAATTATCTTTCCAGCGTCGCACCTCGGCAAACACCCCGATATCGTCGCTGAGCCGGATACTAGCATATTCCTCCGCCGAATCCCTGACCGAGGGCTGATCGGCTCTCAGAAAGGGATTGGTTGCCAGTTCATCCGCAAGTTGCGAGGGAACCGTGGGCAATCCCTGTTGGCGCAGCTGTTCGACCTTCTGAATTCGCGATTGCAGCGCTGTATTATCAGGCTCTACCGCCGCCGCAAAGGCCAGGTTGGCCTGTGTGTATTCGTGCGCGCAGTATACCCGGGTGGCGCCCGGCAGACTGCTGATCCTGGCGAGAGATGCATGCATCTGCTCTGGAGTGCCCTCGAATAACCGGCCACAACCACCGGCAAACAGCGTGTCGCCGCAAAACAGCAGCGTGTTGCCATAATATGCAATGTGATCCAGCGTGTGGCCCGGTACTGCGATCACGTCAAACTCGCTGCCGAGCAAGGTTATGCGGTCGCCGTCAGCAACTGGCTCGTTGATCTCCGGTGTCGCCGTCTGCGGGCCAACAACCCGTATATCGCGTTGCTTTGTCAGCGAGGCTACCCCGCCGACGTGGTCAAAGTGGTGGTGGGTAATCAGCACGCCTTGGAGTGTGAGATCGCGCTGCCGAAGATGCTCTTCAACCGGCGCGGCGTCGCCCGGATCGACCACCCAAGCCTCACCTTCAGGGTTGGACAGGCACCAGATATAGTTGTCGCTAAATGCTTTAATTGGATCGACGCTAATCATGCATACTCAGCCGTTGATTTTTGGGTTACGCTAATTGACTGTTCCCCGGAACGCAAGGTTCCGGCGGCGATTAGACGGCAAACCGGGCGGAGAGTTTCGTTGTGACCAATTGGCGTCCACAGGCACCCGACAGTGAGCTTCTGCCAGCGCTTAAACGCTGGTTCGACAGTCCTATGGGGCGGCAGCTGGTAAATGAGGAGCGCAGCCTGATTGAGGACGCGCTGGAGGGTGCTTTTGGCCACTCCCTGCTGGAGCTTAGTCTTGGGCCGCGCACCTTGGTATCGCGCCCGGAAGCGATCAGACGGCACTACAGTATTGGTCCGGCTGTGCAGTGTGAAATGGGTAAAAGCCTGGATGTCGTCAGCGATTTTTCTGAGTTGCCGGTGGCTAACGAAAGTCAGGATGTGGTGGTCGTGCACCATTTGCTGGAATTTATTGCCAACCCGCACAATATGTTGCGCGAACTTGAGCGGGTTATCGTGCCTCACGGGCGCTTATTGATCGTGGGATTCAACCCTTTGTCATTGCTGGGGCTGCGGTTGTATTTTGCCGGGCGGGTAGCGCCACGCAGCGTGTGGCGTCATCATATGCTTACAACGTGGCGTCTGATGGATTGGCTTAACTTGCTGGGCTTTAACGTCAAGCAGCGTTCCTATGGATTTCATCGGCTGCCGTTTAATTCGCCATGGTGTTTGAGCCACCGGGTTTTTGCTCCTGATTTGATGCGTCGCGTCCCTGTGGGTGGAACTTTCCTTATTTCGGCGACAAAATACCGCGCTCCGATAACTCCGGTACGGTTGCGGTGGCGGCGAGAGAGCTTGGTCAATGTGAGACCACTCGGTGCTGCGCGCGATGGTGTACTGCAAAAACAGTGAGAATCAATGAAAGTCGAAATGTTTACCGACGGTGCCTGCAGAGGAAATCCGGGCCCTGGCGGGTGGGGTGCATTGCTGCGTTATGGTGAAGTGGAAAAGCCCCTTTTTGGCGGTGAAAAGGAAACCACAAACAACCGGATGGAGCTTATGGCTGCCATCGAGGGACTGCGGGCACTGAAAAAGCCCAGTCAGGTGGTGCTGACCACGGATTCCCAGTATGTGCGCAAGGGAATTACCGAGTGGATCGCCAACTGGAAGCGCCGAAACTGGCGAACTGCCGGCAAGCAGCCAGTAAAAAACAAAGACTTATGGCAGGAGCTTGATGCTCTTTGTCAAAAGCATGATGTCGAATGGCACTGGGTCAAAGGCCACAGCGGGCACCGTGAAAACGAGATTGCGGATCAACTGGCGAACCGCGGAATTGACGAGTTGTCCCGCTAAGCCCCACCAATAATCATAGGAGAAGCGCGTGTCGCGTCAGGTTGTACTGGATACTGAAACTACCGGTCTTGAGCCCTCTCAAGGTCACAGAATCATAGAAATTGGCTGTGTCGAGCTGGTCAATCGGCGGCTCACGGGTAGGCACTATCACCAGTACATCAACCCCGAGCGCGAAGTCGACGAAGGCGCCATCGAGGTGCATGGGATCACCAATGAATTTCTGGTCGATAAGCCTGTTTTTGCCAATATCGTCGACGAGTTTATGGACTTTATTCGCGGCGCGGAACTGGTTATCCACAATGCTCCCTTTGATATCGGTTTTATTAATCACGAACTGCAGTTGCTCAAACGCAAGGAAGTCGTCGCTGATTCCTGCTCGGTAATAGACAGTCTGGTGATGGCGCGCCAGAAGCACCCCGGGCAACGCAACAGCCTGGACGCCCTGTGTCAGCGCTATGGGGTAGATAACTCCCAGCGAGATCTGCACGGCGCCTTGCTGGATGCCGAGATCCTGGCTGATGTGTACCTACTGATGACCGGGGGCCAAACTGATCTGGCGCTCGCCGGTGATACGAATAACAGCGGTGGGCAACCGGTCGTATCTGAAATTCGTCGGCTTGCCACCGATCGCCCGGGGCTGAAAGTGGTGCGCGCCTCCGAGGAGGAGATCGCAGCGCACGAAGAGCAGCTCAAGGCCATCGATAAGGCCAGTGATGGCAACTGCCGCTGGCTGCAAAACTGACCGGGCACGGATTCTCCACCGCCCCCGCTGGATCAGTGATTCAATAATGTCTATTTAGAAATTACGGCACTATTCACATCTTAGGCTGTGGCCTTTCGAAAAGCTAAGCTAGACTATTAAGGTTTGAATAACAGGAACTTAGCGAGCGTTTTCTCGAAGTTCCTAGAGCAGAAGGCTGGTTTTTTGTACGCACCGACTTCGTCCTAAGGTGAGGCAGGTCGCACACGGGAAGGGACGCCCACTAGCCACTATAATAAATAGTCAGCATTAACAGCGGTATCAGGGGCTATTGCTGACGAGGTATCCAGAGGTATACATGGTAGTAAACCACGGTTGGGCCCGCGCGTGGGGGTGTGCTTGTGCAGTATGAAGTAGCAGTCAATATGTCGTCGCTTGACCTGGTTTCCAGCGAATTGAACACTACGCTGGATCAAGCCACGGACGCCTTTGAAGAATTCATTTCTGATCCGGAGCGATTCGAGGCGTTAAAAATTTGCGCCGAGCTCACTTGGCAAGTTGCGGGTACGCTCAGCCTGATCCAGATCCATGGGGCCCACCTGCTTGCCGATAATATCTATCAGGCCCTGAATAAAAGCCTTACCGCCGGCAAAGCGCCCGGTGCCAAACAGGCTGAAGCGCTGAGCACCTCATTCTTTGTGCTGCCTCGGTATCTTGAGTCCGTGTCGGCCCGAAAAACCGACGTCCCCCTCATGCTGCTGCCGCAGATCAATGAAATTCGTATGGCCCATGGTGAGGATGTCATTCTTGAGCACCAGCAATTGGGCTTGACCGTTCCCCGCTTTAGCGAAAGCTCTACGTTCACTGTGAATATCAAACCTGTGCCGGCGGATGCGGAAACCCTGAAGCGACTGCGACACATGTACCAGGTGGGTTTACTGGGTGTGCTGAGGAATTCGCAGGTCGCCTTGCATCTGCGTCTGATGAACCGGGCACTGCAGCGGTTTTGCGGCTTCCTGCCGCCGGGAGCCGCCCAGCGTTTCTGGCTATTGGCGAACGCGGTGGTCGACTGTTTGGTAGAACGCAAGTTGGCCTTAAACAGTACCCGGGTGCGAAGTTTTGCCCGCCTGGACAAAGCGCTCCGAGAACTTGCAGCCACGCCCTCTGAGCTTGGCAAAATACCGGAAATGCCAGAGATCGAGCGCGAGCTTTACCATCTGCTAACCATTAGCGGCGCGGAGTCGGAAAGCGTCGCAGGTAAATTCATGAATGCTGCGGGTATCATTCCGCTGACCTTGCTCGATAAAGACATTCAGGCCGATCTTCAGCGAATGTTCGGTCCCGGGCTCGATGCGATGTCAACGGTAATCCGCGAACTTCACAGTGAGTTGCGCAACGCGATGGATATTTTGGAAATACTGATGCAGAGCGGCCGCTGCGATGCAGATGAAGTATTACCACTTGAGAAAATATTGGTGCAGCTCTCCGGTGTGCTGAGAGTGCTGGGTTTGAATACACTTGCAGATTATTCAGCGCAGCACGGAATGTTGGCAACGGGGCTGGTTGGACGTGATCATGCTCACGTCCAGCAGGTGTTGCCTCAGATTGCCGATGGCATACTGTTTATCGATAACTCACTCAGCAAACTTGAGCGAAACCAGCTCACGGCTGATGAATTGGAAGACCTCACACCCGCCAGGCAGCTTGCCATCAGTAGCAGTAGTCAGCTGGAAACGTCAAAACTGTTGGTCTACAAGGAATCTGAGGCGGGTATCAGCCTGGCCAAACGGGCAATAAATGCCTACGTCGAATCTGAGTTTGATATCGGTCATATCTACAATGTGGGTACGACGCTCAACACCATACGCGGCGCTTTCCAGTTGCTGAGTATGGGACGCATTACTGACGTGCTGAGTGCCGCTGTAAAGTTTGTGAATAAATTTATTCAAAGCAACGACATGCATAGCCCTGATCGCGCTCAGCAACTGCTCGAAACGTTGGCAGATGCGCTGATCAGCGTAGAATATTACTTAATGGAGCTCAGCCGTCACCAGCGGGCTGATGAAGAGCTACTTGTACTGGCCGAAGAGAGTCTGGCAGCGCTGGGTTACAAGGTTAAAGCACGCGCCTGAACAGGCGTAATCTGGAGGGTGGGGTGAGTCTGTTTGTTCTGATTGGCAGCCTAGTCCTCCTTGCCATCGCGCTGGCATTTGTGGCCGTAAGGGTATTGCTGAGGTTGCCGGTGCTTAAACATTTTGTTTTGGGGTGCTTTGCCCTGTTGTCCGGTCTGCTGGCGATAGCGGTGTTTCTGGCTGCCTGGGATCTCTATTCTTATCGCGCGCTGTTGGACGAAACGCCGGTGGCGACAGTCACGTTCACCCGACAGACAGCACAAACCTATCGCGCAACGGTCAGTGTCAACGGAGAGGTTAGGGACTACCAGCTCGCCGGCGACCAGTGGCAAATTGATGTGCGCATGATCAAGTGGAATCCGACAATCAGCCGTCTCGGTGTTGACCCTATTTTCAGGCTTGACAGGCTTTCGGGCCGTTATCAGCGGCTTGAAGACGAGCGCAGCAAGCCTCGAACGGTCCATGCCTTGCGCGAATCGGACACCATTGACCTGTGGCATTGGCTGCAAAAATCTGAATCCCTGCTCAGGTTGGCTGATACGCAATACGGCAGTGCAACCTATCTGCCAATGGCTGACGGTGCGGTTTATCAGGTCACACTCAGCCATTTCGGCTTGGTGGCGCGCCCGGAAAACCGCCAGGCCGAGGAGGCCGTCAGACGCTGGTCGTCTTGACTTGCCGCGTCCCTGACGCGAATATGCCACGCCATTCTATTTACGTGTCAGGAGATCAACTTGGAGTTTTTGAGCGACTACGGCCTGTTTCTGGCCAAAACCGTGACCTTTGTCGTTGCTTTACTGATTGTTATCGGGAGCTTGGCCTCGCTGGGATCACGCAAGCGGGACGCCGAAGGACACATTGAGGTTACTGCGCTCAACGACCGATTTGAGGACTGGGAAGATCAGGTCAAATCTGTGGTCTTGGACGAGACCGCCTTCAAGCAGGATCGCAAAGAGGCTAAAAAGAAATACAAAGCTGAGCAAAAGGCTGCTAAAAAACAGAAGGAAGCCGCACCGCTGAAACCAAGACTCTACGTGCTGGATTTTGATGGCGATATCAAAGCCTCGGCGGTAGAGCATCTGCGTCACGAGATTTCAGCGGTTCTGACGCTGGCCCGGCCTGAAGACGAAATTTTGGTCAAGCTGGAGAGCGGCGGCGGTATGGTGCACAGCTATGGTCTGGCCGCATCGCAGTTGGATCGTATCCGCAGTAAAGGAATCCCGCTAACAGTTGCTATTGACCGTGTGGCGGCCAGCGGGGGTTACATGATGGCCTGTATTGCTAACCGCATCATGGCTGCGCCTTTTGCGGTGGTCGGCTCCATTGGCGTTATAGCGCAGCTGCCCAACTTCCATCGCTTACTGAAACAGCACAATGTCGACTTTGAAATGCATACCGCCGGTGACTACAAGCGCACGCTTACCGTGTTTGGCGAAAATACCGACGAAGGACGCGAGAAATTTCTGGAAGAACTGGAAGAAACCCATCAGTTATTCAAGGAATTTGTGAGTGAGCACCGGCCGCAGGTTGCCATAGAAAAGGTAGCTACTGGCGAGGTCTGGTACGGCAGTAAAGCTTTGCTGCAAAACCTCGTTGACGAAATCCGCACAAGCGATGAATATATTCTTAGCAAGCGCGAACAGAGCGACATATTCGAAGTGAAATACGTCGCTAAAAAGACGCTCGCAGAAAAAGTGGGAGTTGCTGCCCATTCAGCCTTAGACGCCGTGATCGGCAAGTGGGTAACGAAAGCAAGCCAGCGCCCGCTGGCCTGATCCTGAAACTGGGGGATGTTGTTTGACGGTTTACCGCCAGGGTGGTTTAACCATCCGCGAAATACTCGTACTTATTCTGATCATTAGCGGTCTTGTGGCCGCACTGTACCCGATTATCGAATCGCGACTCGATGACTATCGAGTCGCTACCGCCCGCGCTCATATAACTGAATTAGCGGCCGCGCTGGAGCGTTACAAACTCGATAACCATTTCTACCCAACCACAGAGCAGGGATTGCGCGCACTGATTGCGATGCCAACCTCAGGGCGAACCCCGCGTAACTGGAACAGCACAGGTTACCTGCCGACAGACGCCGTACCGTTGGATCCTTGGGGCGCTCCTTATCGGTATGAGAGCAGAGAAGAGGGGCGCTATTTTACCCTGCAGACCTACGGCGCCGACGGCAAACCAGGTGGTGAGGGTATTGCTGAAGATCTCATAGTAAGCCATTGATTTTAAATAGTTCCTGTGAGCAGCGGTTGGCAGTGTCAATTCATTTCGGCGGTGCCTGACCCTCGACTAAGCCAATAAAGCGGTTACACTAAAAAACAGTTACGATAAGGTTTGGAATTGCGCGCCAACTCCGGCCAATAATAATTGATCAAGCAGGATACTATATGAAACAACTTGGCGTACTAGATACGGCTTTTATCAATCTAGAGCAAACCAATACTCCCCAGCATATCGGCGGGCTCGGTATTTATGACCCCTCAACCGCCCCTGGCGGTTTTGTTCGCTTTAAACAGGTGATAGCGAGTTTTGAGCAGCGGTTGCATCGCCTTCCGTTGTTTCGCACGCGCTTACATGAAGTGCCGGGTAACCTCGATCGGCCATATTGGGTGGTCGACGAAAACTTCGATGTTGAATTCCACTTAAGACATATCGCGCTGCCGCACCCTGGTGACTGGCGCCAGCTCTGCATCCAGATCGCTAGGCTTCACTCGCGACCGCTGGATATGGCGCGTCCCCTTTGGGAGGCCTATATCATTGAAGGTCTGGACAATATTCCCGAGCTGCCCGAGGGTAGTTTTGCGGTCTATACCAAAATGCACCACTCACTAGTCGACGGCGCGGGTGGTCAATCGTTTATGGCTGCACTGCATGACCTAGAGCCAGAACCCAGTGAAAGTGTGGCCGATGAGTACCTTGGCATTCAGCCGCCGCTGGTCATTGACCACAAACCCAATTCCGGTGAATTGTTGTTTAGGGCGCTGGTAAATCAGACCAAAAATACCGCAACAATGGCTAAGGGTACGGTAAACCTGGCTCGGGATTTTGCGCGGCTTGGCTATGGCGTTATCCAGAAAACCGTGCCCTTACCCGATATTCAGGCTCCCAAAACGCGGTTTAACCAGCCAGTAGGTAAACATCGGGCCTTTGAGGCGACCACATTCAGTGTGTCGGATTTTAAAGCCATAAAAAATGCCTTCAACGTTAAAATCAATGATGTTGCCTTGGCCGTGGTATCCGGTGCCATGCGACGCTACCTGCAAGAAATAGGGGAGCTGCCTGAGGTCTCCCTGGCTGCCGGTATACCGATGAATATGCGCAGCCGGCGCGGGGAAAACGAGGACAATAATCAGGTGGGATCCGTGTTTTGTAAATTGCATACGGATATCGACGACCCGGTTGCTCGACTGCAAGCGATTCACCAAAGCGCCAATGACGCCAAAGAGTTCGGCGAAAAGTCACCGTTGGTAGACGCCCTGAAACTGGTGGGCGTGCTTTCGCCCTGGTTTGCCAAGGGCGGTGCCAAGCTGTATTCCAGTGGTAAAATTTCGCAGCATATGCCGGTGAATATCAGCACGGTGGTCACCAATGTGCCGGGCGCGAATTTTGATCTCTATTGTGCCGGTGCGCGACTCGTTCGCTATCACGGCCTCGGCGTACTAACCCCGGGTGTAGGCCTTTTCCATGCGGTATTTTCCTTTGGCGATGCCATGACCATTTCCGTGCTGGCAGATCGTGAACAATTGGATGATCCAATGAAATACCGGGAGTGTCTGGAGGCTTCGTTTGCTGAATTGAAAGCGCTCGCAGATAAGAGTTCCGAGCCGCCCGTCGCGAAAAAGAAAACAGCTAAACGTCGCGCTGCGAAGTCCAGCTGAAGTCTGGGAATCAACTAGCCGGTCAGGAGGCGACAATGGCAGATGGTGGCACTGTAGGGCAGTGGGACACACTGATAAAAAACGCACTGGTTTTTGACGGCAGTGGCGAATTGCCGGTTGTCGAGGATATCGCCCTTGCTAGCGGCCAGATTGCCGCCAGAGGCCAAAACCTCGGCAGCGAGTTAGCCGCCCAGGTGGTTGATGCTGACGGACTCTGGCTTATGCCGGGGTTGTTGGATATTCATACGCATCTCGACTTGGAGGTTGAAGTCAATCCAGGGCTAGGAGAGGCGGTCAGGCATGGCACCACCACGGTGATCGTGGGTAATTGTTCTCTGGGTACGGCCTTTGGTGCGCAGCTAAAGAATGGGGAAAGCCCCATTATTGATTGCTTTACCCGTGTGGAAAATATGCCGAAACGGGTGCTGCAAAAGTGCGTCGATAAAATGCACTGGAACACCACGGGCGACTATCTGAAGCACTTTTCGTCGATTCCACTTGGCCCAAATATAGCGCCACTGTTACCGCACTCCATGTTGAGAACACAGGTCATGGGGGTAGACGCGAGCGTCAGCCGTGAGCCAACACAGGCTGAGCGCGATGAAATGGTGCGTCTGTTAAATCAGGCAATGGATCAGGGCTATATCGGTTTTTCCACTGACAGTATTATTTTTCACTATCTCGCCAACGACCCCCACAAAGAAAAACGCATTCCCACCCAGTTTGCCGATGAAGCCGAACTTAAAACGCTGTTGCAGGTTGTACGTGACCGGGACCGGGTGTGGCAGGCCACACCAGACAGCAAGAATATGTTTACCACCTTGCGTCGTTTTTTCTGGACATCGGGTCGGTTGTTTGGCAAACCGTTGCGAGTAAGCGCATTGACCGCGCTGGATTTCAAATCGACACCGGGCGCATGGAAGCGCCTGCTGCGCTTGGCAGCACTGTTGAATTCAACTTTATTGAACGGGCGGTTTCACTTTCAGGCGCTCTCCACTAATTTCCGAATGTGGGGCAATGGTGTGCAGGCGCCAATCTTTGAAGAGCTGCCCTCGACCCGTGCATTAATAGCCTATGAAATCGACGATCGAGACGGGCGTCGTGCGTTGATGGAAACCGCCGAATGGCAGGCGCAGTTTCGCCGGGATTGGGACGCAGTCTCTCCGAAGGCACCAAGTCTGCTGAATCGTCTGGGCGTACCGTCGGCGACTTTTGTGCTGGATCCCGACGATATCGTCATAGATCCGGTAACGCCGGTGCCCAGCTGGCATCATCAAAAGCTGTCCAGTGTCTACCAACGGTTCCGGGCGTTCCGGCAGGGTCAGAAAGAGGGCTTCAACGCGGATGAACTGGAGGTATTTGGCAAGGCGCCGCCGGACTGTGATTCGCTGCCGGATTTTTTCGCTCACTGTCTGCGAGAGTTTGATTTGGATTTTCGCTGGTGGCTGGATGTAGCCAATCTCGACGAATCCATTACCGATCAGATACTGTTTGACGCAAACACCTTGCCCGGGTTTAACGACAGTGGCGCACACATAACAAATCTCGCTTTTTATGATGGCAACCTGTTAACGCTTAAACTCGCACAGAAGCGAGGGCTGGATAGAGTAGCGCTGGCGGTAAAACGGCTTACGCGTGATCCGGCGGCATTCTTTAACCTGGATGTTGGTAACCTGAATATCGGTCAGCAGGCGGATATTGTGCTGGTTGATCCAGAGCAGCTCAGAGACTATGACAGTAACGGGCAGCGGCAGTTGGTCTACAATCCTGAGTTTGAGCATGAAGTGCTTGTTAATCGCTCCGATGGCGTGGTCCGCGAAGTGTATATTCGCGGCCAGCGGGTTTGGGAAGAGGGTGATCGTTTCACGCCTGTGCTGGGTAGCGAAACTCTTGGACGTGCGCTGACGGCAGTGAATTGATCTCTAACCGCTACGGCATTGCGATCATTGGTCTATCTGGAAAGACATTGTCGAGCACACGAACCGGGAGTTGAAATACTCTGGACAGCAATGGTTCTGTAAGCGTTTCACTCGGCGCACCGACTGCGGCGGTTTTGCCTTGATCGAGCAGCACGATGTGGTCGGCGAATTGTGCGGCCAAATTGATATCGTGCAGCACCGCGACTCATGTTCTGACAAAACATTCTTGTGTACTCTCAAGCTGATAACAATAGAGGTGCCGTTATGTACAGTTCCCTGTCTTCTTTGCTGGTTCGCAACACCCAGATTATTCCCGATAAAATCGCAACGCAGATGGATGGACGCCAGAAAAGCTGGCATGAATTTGGTGCTAGGGTAAAGCGTATTGCCGGAGCGTTGAAGGGTGAAGGTGTCAGGCCTGGCGATCGGGTTGGCATTCTGGCGATGAATTCTGATCGCTATTTCGAACTTATTTACGCCATCCCGTGGCTGGGTGCAGTCGCGGTGCCGATTAATATTCGGTTGGCGCCACCGGAAATTTCACACTGGATTACCGACTCCCAGATGGAGTACCTGTTCGTCGATAGTTTCTTCAAAGACACAATTAACAGCCTACGTGATAAGTTGCCTCTAAAATCAGTCTGGGGTCTGGATGAGCAGGCTGCTGATAAAGGCGTCGATCACTTCGCCGCAGAGGGTCCAGCGCTGGAAGACTACTATGGCTCTGGTGATGATCTGGCCTTTCTAATGTATACCGGTGGTACTACAGGGCCTTCCAAAGGTGTCATGCTGAGCCATCGCAATCTGCTGAGTTCCTGCATGCAGGCTTTGCCGACACTGATTGATGTTAACTGGCCAGAAGAAAAGCGCTTTCTCCGGGTTGCCCCGATGTTCCATGTCGCCGATATGTATAACGGCTTCACCCAGACCATTCTAGGAGCAACCCATATTTTTCTGCCGTTTTTTGATCCGAAAGCGGTGCTGGATACCCTCCAGAAAGAGCGCGCAACCTATGTCATGCTGGTTCCGACCATGCTGGGAATGATGTTGCAGTTACCGGAATTTGAAAGTACGGATCTGCGTGACCTTAAGGCGATCGGTTATGGTGCCTCACCCATGCCTCAGGCAATCCTCGAGCGTGCGCAAAAAATACTTCCCCATGTCGAGTTTTTTCAGGCCTATGGTCAGACCGAAGCCGCGCCCATCATTTCTGTGCTCACCGCAAAAGACCACAGCCATCCGAGTGATCCAAAAATACTGCGCTCAGCCGGTCAGGTGATTCCCGGGGTTGAACTGCAAATACTTGATGATGAAGGTAGATCATTGCCGGAAGGCGAGGTGGGGGAAATTTGCGTACGTGGCGACAACGTCATGGGCGGCTATTGGCACCTGGAAGATAAAACGGCAGAAACCCTGAGAGGCGGCTGGCTGCATACCGGTGATGGCGGGTATCTGGAAAATGGCTACCTCTACGTGGTTGATCGAGTGAAGGACATGATTGTTTCGGGAGGGGAAAACGTTTATTCCTCGGAAGTAGAGCAGGCTATCTACAAACATCCAGCCGTAGAGCAGTGCGCAGTAATTGGAATACCCAGTGATCAATGGGGCGAGCAGGTGCATGCAATTGTTGTGCTTAAAGCCGGACAACAGGTAGCAGAGGCGGATCTTATTACGCATTGCAAAGCGTGGATCGCCAGTTATAAATGTCCGCGTTCCGTGGAGTTTCGCAAGGAGCCGCTGCCTTTGTCTGGTGTATCAAAAGTTCTCAAGAATGAACTGCGTAAGCCGTATTGGGAAGGGCGCGAGCGCGCCGTGAACTGAAGGTACTTTGCCCTTAACTGCATCCAGTTTAAGGGTTCCTTTCAAACAGCTGATCGTTTGGGCAGAGGAGTCACAACCCGTGCGTTTTCTGCCTTTGCGAGGCTGTCGATCGAAGTATAGATTTCGTAACGCTTGACTCTGTATCCAACTGCAGGCTTTTAACTCACGCTACTGCACCAATTTGGTTGTAGGCACTGTTTTAAGGAGCTGTGTATGGAACAAGCATGTCATGTTAATAAAGTGCAAAAGACCGAATCGTTAGCTACAAACAGTTTCGACTGGACGAGCACGAAAATCTGGCGACAATCGGCAAAGAATACTGGCTGGTGCTTGCTGGGCTGCGCTATCGGCGATTTCGGTACTATTTTGGCGTTTCAGGTTTACGCGCCGGGCTCCAACGCAATGCTGGTCATGGGGTTGGCAATGCTCAACGGCCTGTTGAGTAGTATTGCCCTAGAAGCCTTTATTCTCAGCCGCCAAATGACCCTGCGTTTGGCTTTGAAAACCGCGCTAGGCATGAGCCTGGTCAGTATGCTGGGTATGGAGTTTGCCATGAATGCGACCGATTACCTGCTGGTGGGAGAAGCAAAGTTGACCTGGTGGTCCGTTCTGCCAAGCCTTGCAGCGGGTTTTCTGGCCCCCTGGCCCTATAACTAC
>NZ_JBFJTH010000002.1:0-56471 GCF_041625495.1 Litorivivens sp.
ATGGTCGGGCCAATTTCCGGAGGAATTTCAAATGGCTGCAGTATCTGCAAGCATGGTTAAGGAACTGCGCGAGCGCACAGGGCTCGGCATGATGGAATGTAAAAAGGCACTGGTAGAAGCCGGTGGTGATATCGAACTGGCGATTGAAGAGCTGCGCAAGTCCAGTGGCATGAAAGCCGCCAAAAAAGCAGGTCGTACTGCGGCGGATGGTGTGGTTGCAGCCAAAGTGGCCGAAGACGGTTCTTACGGTGTGCTGGTTGAAGTTAACAGCGAGACCGACTTTGTTGCGCGTGACGACAACTTCATGGGATTTGTGAGCAAGGTTGTTGAGAAAGCCTTTGAAACCAAGCAGGACGACGTTGCTGCCTTGATGGCTGGCGAGCTGGAAACTGCCCGTGAGGCACTGGTTCAGAAAATCGGTGAGAACATCTCTGTTCGTCGCATCAATGTGGTAACAGCTGAAGGTGGTGCGGTAGGCAGCTATGTTCACTCTAACAACCGTATTGGCGTACTGGTTGCGCTGAAAGGCGGTGACGTTGAAGTGGCGCGCGATGTAGCCATGCACGTGGCGGCGGTTAACCCTCAGGTTGCCAAGCCCGACGACATGCCTGCCGATATGATCGAGAAAGAGCGTGAGATCTACACCGCGCAAGCCCAGGAAAGCGGCAAGCCGCCGGAAATCATTGAGAAAATGATCGAAGGCCGTATTCGTAAGTTCCTGGCTGAAAACAGCCTGACTGAGCAAGCCTTTGTAAAAGATCCTGACACAACGGTTGGTAAGCTGCTTAAAGGCGCCGGCGCCGATATTCTCGGTTTTGTCCGCCTGGAAGTAGGTGAGGGTATCGAAAAAGAGGAAGTGGATTTTGCGGCAGAAGTAGCCGCACAGCTAAAAGGCTGATTCCTCTCCCAAAAAATGGGGCCTTCGGGCCCCATTTTCGTATTACAATACGCGCAATTTACAACGGGGCCGGATGGTTATGGGCAGTCAAAACCGCGACAAAAAGTACAAGCGTATATTGTTGAAACTGAGCGGCGAAGCGCTCATGGGCGAGATGGGTTTTGGTATTGACCCCAAAGTTCTGGATCGCATGGCGCTGGAGATTGGCCAGCTGGTCGGTATTGGCGTGCAGGTTGGCCTGGTCGTTGGTGGCGGCAACCTGTTTCGGGGTGCAGCATTGAACGCCGCGGGCCTGGACCGGGTAACTGGGGATCACATGGGCATGCTGGCCACCGTCATGAACGGGCTAGCATTGCGAGACGCGCTGGAGCGCAGCAATATCAAATCCCGTGTCATGTCGGCCATTCCTATGAGTGGTGTGGTAGATCACTATGACCGCCGCAAAGCCATTCGCTCGTTGGAGCGCGGCGAGGTGGTGATTTTTTCAGCCGGTACGGGCAACCCCTTCTTTACGACCGATTCCGCAGCCTGTCTGCGCGGTATTGAGATGGAAGCCAATCTGGTACTGAAGGCAACCAAGGTTGACGGTGTCTACAGTGCTGATCCGATGAAAGACCCCAATGCAGTAAAATACGATCGCCTTAGTTATGACGAGGTGCTCGATAAAAAACTGGAAGTGATGGATCTGACGGCGATCTGTCTGTGCCGCGACCACAGTATGCCACTGCGCGTTTTTGCGATGGAGCAAAAAGGCGCGCTGTTAAGTATTGTAGTGGGCGGAACAGAAGGTACGCTGGTATCTGAATCGTCAGGAGAACAGTAAGTGATTAACGAAATCAAAGAAGACGCCGCTGAGCGCATGAGTAAATCCGTGGACGTACTGGGAACGAATTTCAACAAGATTCGCACCGGGCGCGCTCACCCGAGCATTTTGGACTCCATCAAGGTCTCCTATTATGGGTCTGATGCGCCACTGAGTCAGGTGGCCAACATCAATGTTGAGGACGCGCGTACGCTGTCGGTGATTCCCTGGGAAAAGAACATGGTGCCGGAAATCGAAAAGGCGATCATGAAGTCGGATCTGGGTCTGAATCCCAGCACGGCTGGGGCTAATATTCGCATTCCAATGCCGATGTTGACCGAAGAAACACGCAAGGGCTACATCAAGCAGGCCCGTCAAGAAGCTGAGAATGCGCGTGTCTCGGTGCGTAATATCCGTCGCGATGCGCTGGCTGATCTCAAAGCGTTGCAGAAAGATAAGGACATCAGTGAGGATGAGGAGCGTCGCGCCGCCGATGATGTCCAGAAACTGACCGACAAGTATATCGCTGAAATTGACCGCGAGCTGGCGGAAAAAGAAAAAGACCTGATGGAAATCTGACGGTTTGATGAGTACTGAAACCGTTTCGCAGCCGGTACCCCGTCACGTCGCCATCATTATGGATGGCAACAACCGTTGGGCCAAACGTCGCGGACTTAAAGATTACGCTGGCCACCGTGCCGGCGTAGAGGCCATTCGCGAGGTATTGGCTGCGTTTCAGGACGCCGGGGTTCGCACGGTCTCGCTGTTTGCCTTTAGCAGTGAAAACTGGCGGCGCCCCACGGCCGAAGTGAATGCGCTGATGAAGTTGTTTTCCAACTACCTCGACAGTGAAATTCGCAAGCTCAAAGAGGACGGCGTCAGGCTGCGGTTTATTGGTCGACGCGATCGGTTGTCAAAGTCCTTATTAACAAAAATGGACTATGCCGAGCAGTCGACCCGATTTAACCGGGAAACAAGCCTGAATATTGCGCTCGATTACGGTGGGCAGTGGGATATTACCCAGGCTGCGCGTAATCTGGCTGAAAAGGTCAAGGCTGGTGAGCTGGCACCTGATGAGATCACCGAAGAGCGGCTGGCCGAGCAACTTAGCCTGGCGCACCTGCCTGACCCGGATCTGTGTATCCGTACTGCGGGTGAGCATCGCCTCAGCAATTTCCTGCTGTGGCAGTTGGCCTATGCCGAGTATTACTTTTGTGATGCGCTGTGGCCCGACTTTGACCGCGATCAGGTGGCACTGGCATTACAGAGTTATGCTGACCGTGAACGTCGATTCGGAGGCCGCTTGGACGCGTCCCCGAACGACAACAATAACACCAAAGGTCAAAATCTTGCTTAAACAACGAATTATCACCGCGATTGCGATCGTGGTTCCGCTGGTGCTGTTGCTCGCCGTTTTGGAGCCGATAGCGCTGATGGTGCTGTTCGCAGCGATTGTGCTGGGTGCGGCCTGGGAATGGTCGGACCTCTCGGGTATTGGGTCGCTGGTGTTGCGGGCGCTTTACACGCTGGCGATGGCGGCGGGGATGGGCGTACTGTTTCTCGAATCCAACCTTTCCAGCGTTGTTCCCGACAGCGAAGTGATTCGCGATGTATTGCATATAGCCGGTGTGTGGTGGGCGATTGCCTTGCTGTGGGTGATGGGCTATCCCGGTAGTGCCAGGTTGTGGGGTAACCTCGCGGTGAGAGCGCTGCTGGGCTTTGTTGTATTGCTGCCTACTTGGCTGGCGCTGTGTTATCTGCGTCTGCAGGGTCAGGGTGTTTTGCTGATTATCTATGTGCTGCTGGTGGTGATTGCCGCCGATGTCGGAGCCTATTTCGCCGGGCGTGCCTGGGGTAAATCCAAGCTGGCTGTTAATGTCAGCCCCAATAAATCCTGGGCGGGTTTCTGGGGAGGCTTGGCGGCCAGTCAGGCGCTGGCGCTGGCGGCAGCCATGCTGTGGCCTGGTGGGCTGCCGGTCGCACTCGTTCCGTTCATGGTTTTGTCTGGTATCGCTTCCTTGGCCTCGGTATTGGGCGATTTGCTGGAAAGCATGTTCAAGCGTCACCGGGGAATCAAGGATAGCGGCAATTTGCTGCCGGGACACGGCGGCCTGCTCGACAGGCTCGACAGTCTGACAGCGGCGATTCCAGTGTTTACGCTGGGTATGATGTTGATCGGCTGGTAAGCGGCATAGTGCGGGCGCAGTAAATGGAAAATGTAACGATACTCGGATCCACAGGCTCAATCGGGCTCAGCACACTGGACGTGCTGGCGCGAGAGCCCGGGCGCTTTCAGATCTATGCTCTGACCGCCAATACTGGCGTGGCGGAAATGTTCGCTCAGATTGAAGCGGTTCGGCCGCGCTTTGCGGTGCTCCGCGACGCCGCTGCCGCTAGAGAACTGGCCGACAAGGTAAAGCATGCAGGTTTTGAAGAAACCCGGGTTTTGGCCGGTGAGAGAAGCCTGTGCGATGTGGCTTCAGCCAGTGAAGTGGACGTGGTCATGGCTGCCATTGTCGGCGCCGCAGGGCTCGAGCCAACGCTAGCGGCGGTGAATGCCGGCAAAAAAGTTCTGCTCGCCAATAAAGAGGCCCTGGTGATGGCCGGCCGCCTGTTTATGGAGGCTGTTGAGAAAGCGAACGCCGTTTTGTTGCCAATCGACAGTGAACACAACGCGATCTTCCAGTGTCTGGACGATGGCAGTCGCCGTGATCTGCCCGCACAGGGGGTTAGGCGTATTCTGCTGACGGGTTCTGGTGGGCCGTTCCGGGAGGTGCCCACTGAGGCGCTGGCAGGCGTAACGCCGGATCAGGCCTGCGCCCATCCAAACTGGTCCATGGGACGCAAGATATCGGTCGATTCGGCCACCATGATGAACAAAGGGTTGGAACTGATTGAAGCCTGCTGGTTATTCGATACTCCCCCCGAAAGCATTGATGTGGTGATTCACCCGCAGAGTATCATTCACTCCATGGTTGAATACGTCGACGGTTCGGTACTGGCACAATTGGGTAACCCTGATATGCGCACGCCGATTGCCCACGCGCTGGCCTGGCCCGAGCGTATTCCATCGGGAGTGGGTAGTCTGGATCTGATTACCCAGGGGCGTTTGGATTTTCAGGCACCGGATGAAGACAAGTTTCCCTGCCTACGCCTGGCGCGCGAGGCGGTTACGCGCGGTGGCACCGCTGCGGCTGTGCTTAACGCGGCTAACGAAGTTGCTGTGGCGGCATTTTTGGATGGCAAGCTGGCGTTCACCGCGATACCGGAGATCATAGAACGAGTGATGTCCATCGTGGCGGTGGTTGAACCGATCAGCCTGGACGATGTCAAAGTCGCTGATCAACAGGGGCGTGCCGCTGCTGAGGCAGAATTGCAGGCCCTTCTGCCTTGCTAATGGCGTTAATAGAAGAAATGATCGTGCTGATTCGAACTTGATAGAGAACAACGATGCTTGATGCCTTGCAAACCATACTCGCTTTTGTCGTTACCCTGGGAATTCTGGTGGCGGTGCATGAGTTTGGGCATTTTTGGGTGGCCCGGCGCTGTGGGGTGAAGGTTTTACGTTTTTCCATTGGTTTTGGCAAACCGCTGCTAACCTGGCGTGATCGCCACAATACCGAGTTTTCACTGGCGGGTATCCCTTTGGGCGGCTACGTCAAAATGCTCGACGAGCGTGAGGGTGAGGTAGCACCGGAAGAAGTACATCTGGCATTCAATAGGCAGTCACCGGCTAAGCGCATTGCAATTGCTGCGGCTGGCCCTGTTGCTAACCTGGTATTGGCCGTGCTGGTCTACTGGCTGGTATTTATGGGTGGAACCCGGGGTGTCGCCCCTATTGTTGGTGAGGTTGAGCAGGGGTCTTTGGCGCAGCAGGCCGGACTGGCCGCCGGGCAAGAAATTGTCGCGGTCGATGGTAAGGAAACCCCGACCTGGGAGCAGCTCAATATCCGCCTGCTCGAGCGGGTGGGTGAAACCGGCGAGCTGTCGATAGCGGCCAAATACCCAGAGTCGGATTTGATCTACGAATCCACGATTGTTCTGGATGGTTGGCTCAAGGGCGTGGCGGAGCCGAACCCTGTGGCCGGGCTGGGTATTGAACTGTACCGCCCGAAAGTTGAGCCCGTTATTCAGGAAGTAGTAGCAGACAGTGCCGCCGAGCGCGCCGGAATGCAGGCCGGTGATCGTCTGGTTGCTGCGGACGGCCAGCCAATCGAAGATTGGATGGCTTGGGTCGACTATGTAAAAAGCCGTCCCGGTAAAGCGATTGAACTGGGGTACGAGCGCGAAGGCAATCGTCAAAACACGACGATTACACCCGCCGGACGAGAGCAAAAGGGCGAATTGATTGGCTTTGTCGGGATGGCTGTAGTGCCGCCGCCACCGATCCCGGACAGTTGGTTCCGCGAGTACCATTACGGGCCAGTGGAGGCATTTATTGCTGCCTCACACAAAACGGTGCACATGAGCGTGTTCACGGTGGAATCCATCTATAAGATGATCACCGGGCTGCTCTCACCAAAAAACTTGAGCGGGCCCATAACCATTGCTAAAGTTGCCGGCGCTTCGGCCGAGTACGGCCTGTCGGCCTGGCTGAATTTGCTGGCTTTGCTCAGCATCAGTCTGGCCATTCTGAACCTGCTACCGGTACCGGTGCTCGACGGTGGTCATATTGTATATGGCCTGGTCGAACTGGTTTCTGGTCGTCCGGTCACGGAGAAAGTGCAGATGGTTGCCAACCAGGTGGGCATTGTCCTGGTGGTTTGCCTGATGGTGTTCGCCCTCTATAACGATGTATTGCGCCTGTAAGCTGACCGGCTTTCAGAATAATGAGTAAATAGCTGCCGCAAGGTGCGCGGTGGCCAAGGACTGTTGGTGTTCTCAAAGATTGTGAAGCGATTTCTTGTCGGCTTATTAGTGTCTGTGTCGCTGGGCGCGTTTGCGGCTGAGCGTATTGTGGTTTCTGACATTCGTGTGGAGGGCCTGCAGCGTATCTCTGCCGATACGGTGTTTGCGGCGCTGCCGCTCAATGTGGGCGATCGGGTATCCGAGGATATGCTCGCCCAGGCGGCGCGTTCTCTGTTCCGTACCGGTAACTTCGACGATATAAAGATCGGCCGCGACGGCGACGTGCTGGTTATTATCGTGGCTGAACGGCCTTCGATCAGTGAGATCACCATTGACGGTAACAAGGCGATTAAGTCCGAGGCGCTGCTTGATGGTTTGAAAAACGCAGGGCTTTCTGAGGGGCAGGTATTCAAGCGATCTACCCTGGAAGGGATGCGCATGGAGCTCACCCGTCAGTATGTGTCGCAGGGGCGTTATGATGCGAGCATTGAAACCGATGTTATTGCCCAGCCTCGCAACCGGGTAGCGGTGAGCATTCACGTTAATGAAGGCAGCACCGCTGCCATCAAGCATATCAATATTGTCGGTAATCATGCCTTCTCAGACGATGAGCTGCTGGACGAGTTTGAGCTCAAGCCTTCAGGCATGTTCAGCTGGATTACCAGCAGTGACAAATACGCCAGGGAAAAGCTCAAGGGTGATCTGGAGAAGCTCAGTTCCTGGTATTTGGATCGCGGCTATATCAAATTCAATATCGATTCTACCCAAGTGGCCATCAGTCCTGATAAAGAATCGGTATACATTACCGCCAATATTTCTGAAGGTGATGTCTACAATGTGGGCAAGGTTGAACTGTCTGGCGATGTGGTACTGCCGGAAGACCAGCTGACCCCCTATTTGCTTCCTAAACCAGAAGAAACTTTCTCCCAGGTGAAGGTCACCAATACCGAAGAGCTGCTTACCAAGCGCTTGGGTAACGACGGTTATAACTTTGCCCGGGTGTCGGCTATTCCCGAAATCAACGACGACGAAAAGCTGGTCGATCTGAAGTTCTTCATTGATCCGGGCAAGCGAACCTACGTGCGACGTATCGATTTCTCCGGCAACCACCGCACCTCTGATGAAGTGCTGCGTCGGGAAATGCGGCAAATGGAATCGGCGCCGGCGTCGCAATCCAATATTGAATTGTCACGTATTCGTCTGGAACGCCTCGGTTTCTTCAAGGAAGCAAAGGTCGAAACCCGGGAGGTGCCGGGTACCGACGATATGATCGACCTTGAATACGTGGTTGAAGAACAGAGCTCGGGCTCACTGGCTGCCAGTGTGGGTTTCTCTCAGGACAGCGGCCTGATCCTCGGTGCCAATATCCAGCAGAACAACTTTTTTGGTACCGGTAAGCAGGTGGGTATCGGCCTGTCCCGGTCAAACTTCCTGACCAATGTCAGCTTTAACTATATGGAGCCTTACTACACCGAAGATGGTGTCAGTCGTGGTTTCAGCGTGTATTACCGCAAGGCAGATCTCGATGAGGTCAATATCGCCAGCTACACCACGAATACCGCCGGTGCGGCGCTGAACTTCAGCTATCCGCTGTCTGAAATACAGCGTCTGGGCTTCAGTCTTGGCTTTGCCAATACCGAAATTGAAGCTGGTATTGGTGCGGTTCAGGAGATCAAGTCGAGCCCGCGCTTCTTTGATTTTGTAAATCAGTACTTTGTGTCTGAGTTCGATTCTGCGACCGGCAAATACAACGATGCTGATAACGATGGCAAAGAAGCCCTATTGCCAATTTCCGCGCTGTCGCCCAGTGCAACGCCAAGCAGCGAGCCAGGATTCCTCGATCTCTACGGTGACGAGTTCGACAATTACACCATTTCAACCAACTGGCGGCGATCTACCCTCAACCGCGGTTTGTTGGCGACTCGCGGCACCTCTCAGACCCTGTCACTGGAAGTGGCGTTGCCGGGTTCTGACACCGAATATTACAAGTTGATGTATAACGGCCAGTTGCTGGTTCCCCTGGTCAACGACTTTGTGCTGCGCTTTAAAACTGAGCTAGGCTATGGCGACGGCTACGGTGATCTTGATGAGCTGCCGTTTTTCGAGAATTTTTACGCCGGTGGGTTTGGGTCTATTCGTGGCTACAAGAGCAATACGCTGGGGCCGCACAGTACACCGGCCCAGATTTACCGCATCTCGCAGGCCGCGACCGGTTACGATGCTAACAATCAGGCAACGGGTTTGTCTGGCGCAGCGTACGTGGTTGACCCGTCGACCGGGCAACTTGTGTCTACATCCTTCGAAAACGATACAGACCCCTTCGGTGGCAATGTATTGATTGAAACCAGCATCGAACTGCTGGTGCCGCTGCCTTTCGTCAAAGATCAGCGCTCGGTGCGCTCGGGCTTTTTCTTTGACGCAGGCAATGTGTTCAGCTCCAATTGTCGCAGCAGTCAGCTCAATTGCTCAGGTGTCGACCTGTCCAAGCTGCGCTATTCCGCGGGTTTCGGCCTGACCTGGATCACCGGCATGGGACCGTTGACCTTCAGTCTGGCGCGCGCGCTTAACGACGAAGCTATTGATGAGACCGAAGTGTTCCAGTTCTCACTGGGACGTACCTTCTAACTTGAACGTAACGAAATAACATTGGGAGAAGTATTGTGTTGAAACTGAAAACTGTCGCCTTTTCGCTGTTGCTGGCGATTGCAGCCAGCGCTTCAATGGCTGCGGAAAAAATTGTCGTGCTGGACGTGCAGGCGGCAATACTTAATAGTGACAAAGCGCAGGAACGCCTGAAAGCCATGCGCGAGCAAAAGGAATTCAAGGCCAACCTCAAAGAAGTTGAAAAACTGCAGGAAGAGCACAACGAGCTGGTCGCCAAGCTGAAGAAAGACAGCGCGGTGATGAGTCAGGAGCAGTTGCAGGCGCAAACCCAGAAAATCAGCGAAAAGCGTTCTGACATCGAGCACGTTTATCGCAAATTGAAGGCCGCCGAGCAAAAACTTGTGCAAGAAGTGGTTCAGGATTTAGGGCCCAAGTTGCAGGAAGTGGTCAACAAAATGATCAAGGATGATGATATCGGTATGATCATCGATGCTAAGGCAACGCTGCACGTGACCAACGCCTACAATATTACGGCCAAAGTGACCGATAAAATCAATCAGGCCAAGTAAATCATGAGCCAGTCCTCGACCTATACCCTGGGTGAAATAGCAGAAAGTCTGCAGCTCGAGTGTGTCGGGGACCCTTCCCTCAGGATTAATGGCCTTGGTACTCTGGCGAGTGCGGGTTCACATCAGTTAACTTTCCTCGCCAACCCCAAATACCAAAAGCAGCTCGCCGACACGAAAGCTGGCGCGGTGATTTTGCACCGCGATCTGGCTGCTGGTACCGACCTTCCAAAACTGCTGTCTGATAATCCCTATCTCTCGTTTGCCCGAGCCACAGCACTGTTTGACGACACGCCTTCGCCGCAGGGTATACACCCTTCGGCTGTGGTCGCTGCTACAGCACAATTAGGCAAAGGGGTAAGCATTGGCGCCAATGTTGTTGTGGGTGAACACTGCCGTATCGGTGCCGGTTCTGCGTTACATCCCGGGGTGGTGCTGTCGGACAACGTGCAGATAGGCGAAGGCTGTGTGCTGTTTCCCGGCGTTACGGTTTATCACCGGGTCAAGATTGGCAATGATGTGCGCGTACACTCCGGCGTTGTTATTGGCGCCGATGGCTTTGGCTTTGCGCCAAGCGGCGGTGCGTGGAATAAAATTTATCAGCTTGGCGGTGTGCAAATAGGTGACCGGGTAGAAATTGGCGCCGGCACCACCATCGATCGCGGTGCGTTGGATGATACGATTATTGGTAACGACGTAATTTTCGATAGCCAGGTACTCATAGCGCACAATGTGGTGATTGGTGATGGGTCGGCTTTTGCGGGAAGATCTGCTGTGGCCGGTAGTACAGTTATTGGCAAGCAGTGCACCGTGGGTGGCGGTGCCGGCATTGTAGGCCATTTAACGATTGCAGATCGGGTGCATGTTACCGCTTGTACCTTGGTGACTAAATCGATTACTGAGCCAGGCGCTTCTTTCTCGTCTGGGACGCCGATGATGCCAACTAGCGATTGGCGCAAAAGTGCGGTGCGTTTTTCGCAGCTTGATAGCCTCTCTAAGCGTTTGGGCGAAATAGAAAAGCTTTTAAACAAAAACTCTGGGAACTAAAGTTTCATGTTGATGGATGTTAACGAAATCCGGGAGTACCTCCCGCACCGCTATCCCTTTTTGTTAGTGGATCGCGTAACCGAGCTTGAGCTAGGGAAAAGCATCACAGCGATCAAAAATATCACTATTAATGAGCCGATTTTTACCGGTCATTTTCCTGAGATTCCCATCTTCCCCGGGGTATTGATTATTGAAGCCATGGCCCAGGCGGCCGGTATTCTGGGTTTCAAAACCATGGACAAAAAGCCGTCGGACGGGTCGATCTACATGTTTGCCGGCGTTGATAATGTGCGTTTTAAACGGCAGGTGGTTCCCGGTGATCAGCTGGAAATGAAAGTGCAGTACGTTTCTGACAAACGTGGCATCTGGAAGTTTGAGTGCCAGGCCTATGTGGAAGGTAAACTCGCCTGTTCGGCCACTATCCTCTGCGCAGACCGGGCTCGCTGATTATGATAGACCCTCGCGCCATTATTGATCCCTCAGCAAAAATTGGTGAGAACGTCGAGATTGGCCCATGGACAATCATTGGGCCAGACGTGGAAATCGGTGATGACTGTGTGATCGCCTCCCACGTGGTACTTAAGGGGCCCACCAAAATGGGCCGAAATAACCGTATCTATCAATTTTCGTCCGTTGGTGAAGATACCCCTGATCTCAAATATCAAGGCGAGCGCACCTCTCTGACTATTGGTGACAACAATGTCATTCGTGAGGGGGTGACTATTCATCGCGGAACCGTGCAGGATCGCGCTGAAACGGTCATTGGCAATCACAACCTGCTGATGGCCTATGCCCATGTGGGGCATGATTCAGTGTTGGGTGATCATTGCATCATGGTGAATAATGCTGCGCTTGCGGGCCACGTGGTGCTGGGTGATTGGGCAATCCTGGGCGGCTATGCGCTGGTTCATCAGTACTGCAAGCTGGGCGCCCACAGTTTTCTTGGCATGGGTGCTGCGGTGGGTAAAGACGTGCCGGCCTATGTAACCGTTACCGGTAACCCGGCAGAAGCCAAAGGCGTAAATGTAGAAGGCCTCAAGCGAAGAGGCTTTTCAAGTGACGCCATCAGCGATATTCGCCGTGCCTACAAAGTTATATACCGCCAGGGGCTGACGACCGAAGAGGCGCTAGCCAGGCTCGACGAGCTGGCCGAGAAAACCCCTGAGATTACGCTGCTATCCGATTCGATTCGACAATCATCGCGGGGCATAGTCCGCTAGCGTTACGTCGCGACTTTGCTTAGCAGTCGAGTCTGTTTACCACAACAATAATGTTGCCGGAGCCCATGGCGAAACGAAGACTACACATTGGTATTGTCGTCGGGGAGGCCTCCGGCGATATTCTTGGTGCAGGATTAATTAAGGCCCTGCAGCTGCGCGCCGCTCAGATTGGTATCGAACTTCATATTGATGGGGTTGGTGGGCCGCGCATGATCGCTGCCGGTTTTAACTCGCTGTATCCCATGGATCGCTTATCGGTCATGGGTTTCACCGAGCCTCTCAAACGCTTGCCTGAACTGCTGGGCATGCGTAAACATCTGAAGCAGCACTTCCGCGAAACTCGGCCCGATGTATTTATCGGGATCGATTCACCTGATTTTACGCTCAATATTGAAGCTGACCTGAAAAGCGTTGGCATCAAAACGGTTCACTACGTCAGTCCGTCGGTCTGGGCCTGGCGTCAGGGTAGAATCAAGACGATCGCGCGCGCGGTCGATTTGATGCTGACGCTACTACCCTTTGAAGCCGCGTTTTATGAAGCGCACAGTGTGCCTGTGCGTTTTGTCGGGCATCCGTTAGCGGATGAATTTCCTCTCGACGATCAGCGAGACACGGCGCGAAAAACTCTGGGACTGGGCGACACCGATCGTGTATTGGCTGTGCTGCCCGGCAGTCGCGCTGGAGAAGTTGGGCAGCTTGCCCCTGCCTTTCTCGATACAGTGGACTGGCTTATGCAGCAACGCCCTGGGCTGAAGGTTTTGGTGCCGGCGGCCAGTGCTGAGCGGCGCCGGCAAATTGAAACGCTGCTGATCGACCGGGCGACGACCGTGCAATTACTTGATGGTCAATCGCGCGAGGCGATGGCGGCCGCTGATGCCGTGCTTATGGCGTCTGGAACGACTACGCTGGAAGCTATGTTGCTTAAACGGCCAATGGTCGTGGCCTATAAGATGGGTGGCTTTAGTTATGCCATTCTTTCACGCTTGGTAAAAACCCCTTATATCTCCCTGCCGAACCTGCTGGCGACAGAGAGTCTGGTGCCGGAAATCATTCAGAATGATGTACGGCCTGAGGTGCTGGGGCCGCTACTACTGGAGCGGCTAGATGGAAGCGATGCTGTTGATGCACTGAAGGTTCGCTTTACCCAACTGCATCGAGAGATTGCCCTGAATGCCAGTGACAGTGCCGCCGAGGCGATTTGGCAACTGATGGAGGCAGAACATGGCTGATCTGTTTGATAGTTTCGAGTTTCCGCCGCTGACCGCGGGTGTGGATGAGGTTGGGCGTGGGCCATTGGCCGGTGATGTCGTCACTGCCGCAGTTATCCTTGATCCGAATAATCCCATTGTGGGTTTGAATGACTCCAAAAAGCTGACCGAGAAAAAGCGGCTGGCGTTGTTTGACGAAATTCGGGAAAAGGCCTTGAGCTTTAGCATTGCCCGGGCGTCGATCGACGAAATCGACAGCCTCAATATTTTACAGGCGAGCCTGCTGGCGATGAAGCGCGCAGTCGAGGCGCTGCCGGTGCAGCCGCAGTATGTGTTAGTGGACGGCAATCGCCTGCCCAAGTGGAGCTACCCGGCACAGGCGGTCGTAAAGGGCGATAGCCTGCATGCCTGTATTGGTGCAGCGTCGATACTGGCGAAAGTAACCCGCGACGCTGAAATGGATGCTTTGGCTGAGCAATACCCTCATTATGGTTTCGCCAGCCATAAGGGGTATCCTACCAAAGTGCATCTGGATGCTCTGCGTGAACATGGGGTGACGCCGTTTCACCGTCGCTCTTACGCGCCGGTACGCAAAATTGTCGAGGAGCTTTCATGACCGGTTTTGTCCATCTTCGAGTGCATTCCGAATATTCCCTGTCGGACGGCATCGTGCGGATCAAGCCGCTGATCAAAGCTGTCGGCGAGCAGGGTATGCCTGCGGTAGCGCTAACTGATCGCTGTAACTTCTATGCGCTGATCAAATTTCACAAGGCCTGCTACAACGCGGGTATCAAACCAATCTACGGCAGTGACTTTTACCTGCGCGATGAGCATGACCCGGAGCATTTCAGCCAGATTGTGCTGTTGGCTCGCAACAATACGGGATATGCCAATCTACGCGTGTTGATCTCCCGCGCCTATCAGGAAGGCCAACAGCAGGGTAAACCCTATATACAGCGGCAGTGGTTGAGAGAGCTGGGCGAAGGTCTGATTGTGCTGTCCGGTGGCCGCGAAGGGGATGTGGGTCAATACCTCCTGTCGGGCAAGCGTGAGCTTGCGGCTGATTGCTTGCGAGGTTGGCAGCAGGACTTCCCGGGTAGTTATTACCTGGAACTGCAGCGCACTCACCGGGAATATGAAGAAGACTACCTGCACGCGGCAGTAGAGCTCGCAGCGGAACTGGACTGCCCAGTAGTCGCGACCAACGATGTGCAGTTTCTCAAAGCCGAAGAGTACGAAGCGCATGAGACCCGCGTGTGTATCGCTGACGGCAGAACCCTGGATGACCCGCGTCGTGCGCGTCGCTACAGTCAGGACCAATACCTGCGTTCGCCCGAAGAAATGGCTGAGCTGTTTTCCGACATTCCAGAAGCTCTGGAAAACACAGTTGAAATTGCGAAACGCTGCAATGTAGAAATCGAGCTGGGCACCTACTACTTGCCTGAGTACCCGATTCCTGAGGGCATGACGCAGGATGAGTTTTTCCGTCAGCTTTCGCACAAGGGGTTGGATGAACGGCTGGAGTTTTTGTTTGACACCAGCGCCCCGGATTTTCCGGAAAAGCAGAAGGAATATCGCGACCGGCTCGATTTTGAACTCAATATTATTCTGCAGATGGGGTTTCCCGGTTACTTCCTGATCGTGATGGACTTTATCCAATGGGCCAAGGATCACGGTATTCCGGTAGGTCCCGGACGGGGGTCGGGTGCCGGCTCTCTAGTCGCCTATGCGCTGAAGATCACAGACCTTGATCCTATCGAATACGATTTGCTGTTTGAGCGCTTCCTCAATCCAGAGCGGGTGTCCATGCCCGACTTTGACGTTGACTTCTGTATGGAGGGTCGCGACCGGGTGATCTCCTACGTGGCCGATCACTATGGCCGCGAGGCGGTGAGCCAGATCATTACTTTCGGCACCATGGCCGCCAAGGCGGTGGTGCGCGATGTCGCGCGGGTTCAGGGTAAGCCTTATATGGTGGGCGATAAACTGTCCAAATTGATTCCCTTTGAAGTGGGCATGACCCTGGAAAAAGCCTACGAACAGGAGGAGGCGCTGCGCCAGTATCTGGCTGAAGACGAAGCCGGTCAGGAAATCTGGGATATGGCCCTCAAGCTCGAGGGTATTACCCGCGGGGTAGGTAAGCACGCCGGGGGGGTGGTGATAGCGCCCTCGCGCCTGACGGACTTCTCGCCGTTGTATTGCGATGAAACCGGCAGCGGCCTAGTCACCCAGTACGACAAGAACGATGTGGAAGAGGCGGGGCTGGTCAAGTTCGACTTTCTTGGCTTGCGCACCCTGACCATCATCGATTGGGCGCTGGAAATCATCAACGGCAAGCGCGAGAAAGCGGGCGAGGAAGCGCTGGATATCATGGCGATCCCGCTGGACGATGCCGACAGCTTTACGCTGTTGAAGCGCGCCGAGACCACAGCGGTTTTCCAGCTCGAATCGCGCGGCATGAAAGACCTGATCAAACGCCTGCTACCCGACCGCTTTGAAGATATCGTGGCACTGGTGGCTCTGTTCCGGCCGGGGCCGTTGCAGTCCGGTATGGTTGACGACTTTATCAACCGAAAACACGGGCGGGAAGAACCGTCTTATCCCCATCCCCAGTATCAGCATGAATGCCTGAAACCGATACTGGAGCCAACCTACGGCATTATTCTGTATCAGGAACAGGTGATGCAGATTGCCCAGGAAATGGGCGGCTACTCCCTTGGTGGCGCTGATCTGTTGCGTCGAGCGATGGGTAAGAAAAAACCGGAAGAGATGGCGAAACAGCGGGAGTTGTTTCTCGCCGGTGCAGTGGAGAAGGGTTTCGATAAGGACCTGGCCTCCAATATCTTTGATTTGATGGAAAAATTCGCCGGCTACGGTTTTAACAAATCTCACTCGGCCGCCTACGCTCTGGTGTCGTATCAGACCGCTTGGCTCAAGGCGCATTACCCCGCTGAATTCATGGCTGCGGTCATGAGTTCGGAATTGGACAATACCGACAAGATCGTAACCTTTATCGAAGAATGTCGGGCGATGAAGTTGCCGCTGAAGTTGCCCGATGTGAATCAGGGTGAGTACAAGTTTACGGTTAACGATGCCGGAGAAATCATCTACGGCCTGGGCGCAATTAAAGGGCTGGGTGAAGGGCCGGTGGAAAATTTGATTGCCGCGCGTAAAGCCGGCGGTACTTTCAAAAACCTGTTTGATTTTTGTACCCGAACTGACCCGCGCAAGGTTAACAAGCGCGCACTGGAGGCGTTGATTCGCGCAGGAGCCTTCGACTCTCTGGGTGAAGACCGCGCCGTGCTGATGGCGAGCCTTCCGGAAGCGGTGAAAGGTGCCGAGCAGACCGCCAAAAACGAAGAAGCCGGTATGCTCGATATGTTTGGTGAAACGCTAGCTGCTGACGAGCGCGACGTGTACGAAGATTTTCGCAATGTGCGCCGCTGGAATACCCGCGAGCGCCTGCAGGGCGAGAAGGATACTCTGGGCCTGTATGTTACCGGTCACCCGATAGATGATTACGAAGCAGAGATTCGTCAATTTGTTCCCAAGCGCATTGTCGATCTGAAGCCGGACAATCAGAACTGCAAGGTGGCTGGGCTGGTCGTGGGTATGCGGGTGATAAAGACCCGCCGTGGCGACATGGCAGTGGTTACCCTCGACGACCGCAGTGCCCGGATCGATGCGGCCCTTTACTCCGAGGCCTTCCAGCAATGCAAGGAGAAACTCGGTAAGGATCAGATCCTGGTGGTGGAAGGCAAGGTGTCACCGGATGACTTCACCGGTGGTCTGAAAATGTCGGTCGACAGCCTGCTGACGCTGGCCGAGGCACGCGAAGCTCGGGCACGTCGCCTGCGCTTGCAATTGAATGCCGAGCAAATGGGGCAATTTATCCAGCGGATTAAGTCCCACCTGCATCACGCTAAAGGTGGCTCCTGCCCGGTGGTCATCGCCTACCAGCGCGAAGAATGCAGCGCAGATATTCGCTTGGGGGAAGAGTGGCAGGTGCGTCCAAGTGACGAACTGATTCATCGTTTACGTGACGACTGCGGCATTAATAACGTGGTCATCGATTACGATTAACGTATAATGCTGTGCTCTTACGCATTGTTTTTTAAGCAAAAAAAAGTGTTCAGTGTTAACTCAGTAGAGACTCAGCAGAGAAAGCCCAGTAATGAATCCGAACTATCTAGACTTTGAACAGCCCATCGCCGAACTGGAAACCAAGATTCAGGAATTGCAGTTGGTGGGCAACGACAACGATCTCAACATTACTGAGGAAATCAACAAACTGCGGGAAAAGAGCACCAAGCTCACCGAAAAGATTTTCGGCTCGTTGACCTCATGGGATATCGTCAAAGTGGCGCGCCACCCCATGCGTCCCTACTCGCTGGACTACATCAATCGTATCTTTGATGATTTCGATGAGCTGCATGGCGACCGTCGGTTTGGCGATGATAAGGCCATCGTTGGGGGTATTGCCCGCCTTGGTGGCAAGCCGGTGATGGTGATTGGTCAAGAGAAGGGCCGCGGCGTGCAGGAGAAGGTCAAGCGCAACTTTGGTATGCCTAAACCCGAAGGTTATCGCAAGGCCCTGCGTCTGATGGAACTGGCTGAGCGTTTTAAATTGCCGGTGATTACGTTGATTGATACACCCGGAGCCTATCCTGGTATCGACAGCGAAGAGCGGGGCATCAGTGAGGCCATCGCCCAGAACCTGGCGGTTATGTCGCGCCTGAAAACCCAAGTTATCTGTGTTGTGGTGGGTGAGGGCAGTTCTGGTGGAGCCATTGGCATTGGCGTTGGTGATCACTTGGCCATGCTTCAGTATTCCACCTACTTTGTCATCTCGCCAGAAGGCTGCGCCAACATCATCTGGAAAACCAGCGAGAAAGCGCCGGATGCAGCGGAAGCCATGGGGGTTACCTCCACTGTGTTGGAAGAATTGGGCATTGTTGATGCCACCATTCCCGAGCCATTGGGCGGTGCCCATCGGGATATCGACCTGATGGCCGAGCGATTGAAGAAACACCTGTTGGAACAGCTGCAGGAATTGCAATCTCAGCCGATGGACGATTTGCTGGCGCGACGCTACGAGCGCCTGATGTCATACGGTAATAGCTAAGGCGCTTTGCCGGGTTCGCTATGGAATCCGTACTTCTAGACACACTGAAGCCATATCTCGACCGCCCACGCTGGGTGGTTGCCTTCAGTGGCGGGCTGGATTCCACGGTGCTGTTGCACGCACTTACCCGGTTAAAAGAGCATCCCTCCCTGCATGCCCTGCACATCCACCATGGGCTGCAGGCGCAGGCTGATGATTGGCAGCGACACTGTAAGCAGTTTGCCGAATCGCTGGGTGTGTCTTTTCACACCGCGAATGTGTCTGTTGATGACTGCGCCAGCGTCGAGGACGCAGCGCGTCGCGCACGCTATGCAGCCTTTGGTGATGCCCTGAATGCAGGTGATGTGCTGTTGCAGGCCCACCATTTGGATGATCAGGCGGAAACGCTGCTTTTACGATTGTTTCGCGGCACCGGTCTTGAAGGCTTGAAAGGTATTCCCACCGCCCGCGAGCTGGGCGATGCCATACTTGTTCGGCCGTTGCTCGGGCTGTCTCGCGCCGAACTTGAAGACTATGCCAGAGAGCACCAGCTCAGCTGGATAGAAGACCCCAGTAACCACGACACCGGCTTCGATAGAAACTACTTGCGCCACAACGTGCTGCCACAGGTGGAGGCCCGCTGGCCGGCCTACCGCGCTACGCTGGCCAGGCTAGCCAGCCTTGCGGAAAGTGCGCTGCCCGAAGATTCCATCAGCAACTTGACCTTTCACACTCGCACAAGCACCTGGTCCGCACTTGATCTTGAGTCGCTGCGCAGTCTGGATGAGGGCAGTCGCAATGCTGCGCTGCGCCAGTGGTTGTCGCAGACCGGGCTCACCCCTTCGCTGGCACAACTGCAGGCACTACAGAAATCCATGCTTTGGTCTTCCGCAGACGCAGAACCCGTATTCGAGCTGGGCGAGTTTCAAGTGCGCCGTTTTAAGGAAGTATTGTATATCACCAGCCTTACACCATTTGATCCGAGCCTTGAGTTGGCATGGGACGGTGGTTCGGTGTTGGATATTCCCGGCGTAGGCAAGCTTAGTGCAGTCGGTGGCAGTCAGCCAGAGCGGTTTACGGTGCATTTTCGTCGTGGCGGTGAACGCTGTCAGCCTGCAGGTAGGGCGCATTCCCAACGACTGAAAAAGTTGCTCCAGGAAAGTGATGTGCCGCCTTGGCGGCGTGATCGGCTGCCGCTGATATATCTGGATGGGGAGCTAGCCGCCGTTGCCGACCTTTGGGTTTGCGCAGATTACGCCGAACGGCTGGCAGAGTGGCGTTTTGTCTGGGAGCCTGCAGGCTAAATTACGGTATATGCCGCAAAGCCCGCGACGGGCAACCGTATAGAGTTGTCTACGCCAGCTGCGCCACGCGCATTGAGCTGCAGGCTAGCCGCCGACGGACTGCAGTACAGGTGGCTGTGCCGCGAGCTCCAAGCCGTCGGGCGGGGGGAGGTTGGTGAACACGCGCAGCAACTCCCGGCCGCATTCATCGGTTTCCCGGATAATATTCATCAAACTGGAAAAGCCCACCCCATCGACGCCATCAGAGCGGTATGCATCATCGCTCAGCCTTTGCATCTCCTTGCGATGTATGGCGTCTTCCTGCGCCAGAGAGCCGTGACTCAATTCGCCGTTAAGTGTTGCCTGCCCCATCGTCAGCAAATGTTCCATTCGTCGTTTCAGGGCTTCTCGAAGCGTTGTCGCACTGTCAGCGCTGTCGCTCCACAGTGGTTCCATATCGTCCTGCACGTCCTTGATGGACTTGGCCGCATACACGGCCTTGCGTACGCTCGCCAGGAGTGATTCGAGATGGTTTCGTTGCTCCGGCGCCAGGCCGTCTATCTGGTTGGCGTAGGCCGCGATCTCACCTTCCAGCTCTTTCAATGATTCATAGTGATCCAGATAAACACCCATGCCGGGAGGAAGGGGTGTTAAAGGATTGCCGTGGCTGGCGTAAAATTGCATTTGACTGTGATACGCCTGTCCGAGCAGCTGAAAAGTGCGCGCCAGCAGTAGCAGGGTTTCTTGATGGAGCGCGACGGCGGCGGCTTCGGGGATTGACACCGGGACCTTGTGGATAATCTCCGTCACGCCGTGATGCTGGCCGACATTCTGCTCCAGCCAGTCTGCCAGCCGGCGAATGATGGGCAGTACCAGAAAGATGCCGATGAAATTGAAGCTGCTGTGAAATACCACCAGTTGCAGCAGGTTGTCATTCAGGTCGACGCGATCAAAAACGTAGGGCGCCAGCGGTAGCATGACAAAATAGGCGAATAGCGCTGTGAGGGTGTTGTAGATCAGGTGGAACATCGACACCTGCCGTTTTACGGAGGCGCCTGAAGCACCCGCCAGCAGTAGGGTACTGGTCGTACCCAGATCAGCGCCGATCACCATGGCTGCTGCCGCAGTGAAATCAAACAGCCCGGCATGCAGGCCTGACAGCACGAGCATGACCACCGCCGATGACGACTGAATGACGGCCGCCAGTAGCAGGCCCAGGCCAAGAAACCAGATAATAGACCAACCCACCAGAAAGCTGAGGTCCGTGTTTTTGGCCAGATCTTCAACACCGGTTTTCATGGCGTCCAGACCAAATAGCAATAGGCCCAGCCCCAGCATTAGATGCCCCAGGCTTTCCCAGCGCAGGCGACCGTCGAGCCATACCTTCAGTAGCGCACCGATACCCATCAGCGGCAGCGCGAAGGCGTCCAGTTCGAGTTTGAATCCCAGCCAGGTCACGATCCAGCCGGTCATGGTGGTGCCCAGGTTTGCGCCAAGAATTACCCCCAGTGCGTTGCGCATGGGCATGACACCAGCTCCCACGAAGGCCAGTACCAGTAGCCCAAGCAGGGAGCTGCTTTGCAGCAGTGCGGTGAGAATTACGCCCAGCGGCACGGCCAGCCACAGGCTGGCGGTGGCACCGCGTAAGGACTTGACCACGGCCCGGTTCAACAGGGATTTCAGTGACAACTCGAGAAAAAACATACCCAGCATGAACAGGCCGAGACCAGATACCAGCAAGCTCCAGTCAATCGAGAAACTCATTTGTTCTCCAGTTCGTTCAGGTACTGCTGTCGTATTGCCTGATCGCCAGACGGGTAAGGTCCGGCGAGCTTTTGTAAAGCTTCCAGCACGCGCAGGCAGACCACGCGACGGCACAGGCCTTTATCGTCGGCCGGCACAATATGCCAGGGCGCGTCGTCAGTGTGTGTCTGACGCAGGGCTTCGTCAGCATAACCCAAGTGCCGGGCACGTTCATGCCAGCTGTGAATGTCAGAGGGGTCGAATTTCCAGTGTCGCTCCGGGTCAGTTAGTCGCTGTTTCAGGCGCTCGCGCTGCTTTTTGCGTCCGATATGCAGCCAGAATTTCAACGTCGCAGTGCCATTGAGTGCCAGATGCTTTTCGAACTGTCGGATGGATTGGTACCGTGCCATCCAATGGCTGTCAGGCTCTGGCTTGTCGTCTGTAAGACAGCGTTCCGCCAACACGGCCTCATAGTAACTGCGATTCATCAACGTGACTTTGCCCACAGAGGGTAGGTGGGGTTGTACCCGCCAGAGAAAATCGTGCGCGCGCTCAAGGCTGCTGGGTACGCCAAATCCAACCGCCTGAAAGCCCATAGGGTCCATTCCTGCGCACACCGCACGAATGCAGCCGTCTTTGCCGCTGGTGTCCAGACCCTGAAAGATAATGAGCAATGCCGCTTTTCGCGATGCCCAAAAGCGGCGCTGTGCGGCGACAAGTGCGCCCTGCACGTCGGGCAGTTTCAGCGGCGAAAAATCGTCCGGAAAGCCACTGGCGTATTTCTCCAACGACCGGTCTGAGCCGCTCTGCAGTGCCCAAGAAGAATGGCCTAGCTTTAACATTCTGTTATCCAATCAAGGACATGAAGTCAGTATAGAACAGGGCTGAGCCGTGTGATGTGGTTAGATGATGAAATTCCGGGAGAGGCAGGCGGCGGTGTTAATAGCCCTTTTTGCTTTTCACCTGTGTCTGCGATGAAATGGCAGTGCAACTATCGACGAAAGTGTTGACCATGTTCAAACGTATCCATCATGTGGCGATCATCTGCTCAGACTATGTGGTATCAAAACGGTTCTATACTGAAATACTGGGTTTGAGGGTGCTTGCCGAAAACTACCGGCCGGATCGGGACTCTTACAAGCTTGATTTGTGTTTGCCTGATAACAGTCAGATTGAGCTGTTTTCTTTCCCGGGCAGCCCGGCACGTCCTAGTTATCCTGAGGCGCAGGGCCTGCGGCACCTCGCGTTTGCGGTAGATGATGTAGTACAGGCCGCCGCACATCTCAATAGGCATGGGGTCGAAACCGAAGCCATCCGTGTCGATGAATACACCGGGCAGCGCTTCACTTTCTTCCAGGATCCAGATGGGCAGCCGCTAGAAATTTACGAGTCAGTGTAGCGCCGTTTTGAAGCGTAGCCCCTGCGTTTGACTAAAACACATTGGCGCTACGCTGAGTGCTAGCGGCGACTTTTTAGTCATTGTAATAAGGGCTTTCACGGCTTTTAGAATATTGCTTCATATACCCCCTAAAGTTACTTCTCGTGATTCACCTCTTAACTATACTCTGCGTATCGTAGTGCCCGCCGGGGCCGTAACAGGTGACAGCACGAGGATAAGACCATGCTTACCATCACACCTACTGATCAAAATCGCGTTGATATTGAAATGCAGGGCTCTATCACAAAAGAGGAGATGCAAAACTTTCTTCAAGAGCTGCATCAGGTCGCTGCAAACATGGAGCACGGGCACATGGTATTCAATGTCAGTGACTTTCACTGGCCGTCGTTGGGCGCTATCGGTTTTGAGTTAACCCACATCGGTGCATTTTTCAAAGCCTATAAACACTTTGAGCGTATCGCGGTACTCTGCGATAAAACCTGGGTGCGCAAGGTGAGTGATTGGGAGGGGCACCTTCTGTCCTGGGTTGAAATAAAAGGCTTTACGTTGGATGAGCGGGAGCTGGCTATTCACTGGCTCGAGCACGGAGATGCTGAACAGGCTGCCTGAATAACGGCAGACGTACCGCCTTCCTGTCTTTTGATCTTCATGGCGCCGGGCTGGCTCCCGGTCGCTGTGATAGATGCTTCCCGTAAGTTAGTATTCGCTGATTTCCCTCCTCTATTGGCGCTGCTTCCGTCAGCGCTGATGCTTGAAATATGGCGTGAGCCGGTATGTGACTTCAGGCCACAAATCAGGCCTCTATAATAGTTGAGTAATTTACTAGGTTTTGTCACAATATAGGGCGCTTTCACGGCGGGCCCTGATATGCGTATAGCTGTCGGGGGCGGTCTTGTAGGTGAGCTGTAGTTAATTGATTTCTATAGAATTATTGAGTCCAAGACTATGTCACAAGGCGAACAGGCCCAAATCGATACCCTGCTGAAAAACGACTACGAGGCAGGTTTTTATACCTCGGTCGAGTCAGATACCTTGCCTCCCGGGTTGGATGAGGACGTCATCCGCTTTATTTCCGGCAAAAAGGGTGAGCCCGAATGGATGCTGGAGTGGCGTCTTGAAGCTTATCGCGGCTGGCTGGAAATGACCGAACCGGAGTGGGCGCACGTGCGTTACCCCAAGGTCGATTTTCAGGCCTTGTCTTATTTCTCTGCACCGAAAAGCATGGCGGACAAGCCCAAGAGCCTGGAAGAAGTTGATCCAGAGCTGTTGCGTACCTACGAGAAGCTGGGCATTCCGCTACATGAGCAGGAAATGCTGGCCGGTGTTGCCGTGGATGCGGTGTTCGATTCTGTGTCTGTGGCGACCACTTTCCGTGGCAAACTCAAAGAGGCGGGCGTCATTTTCTGCTCGATTTCAGAGGCGGTGCATGACTATCCGGAGCTGGTGAAGAAATATCTGGGGTCCGTGGTACCGCGAAAAGACAATTTCTATGCGGCGCTGAACAGCGCGGTATTCAGCGACGGATCCTTCGTTTACATACCCAAGGGCGTGCGTTGCCCGATGGAGTTGTCCACCTACTTTCGAATCAACGAAGCCAAAACCGGTCAGTTCGAGCGCACCCTGATTATCGCCGAAGAAGGCAGCCATGTGAGCTACCTTGAAGGCTGTACAGCCCCCATGCGCGATGAAAACCAGTTGCACGCCGCTGTGGTTGAGCTGGTGGCACTGGATAATGCGCAGATCAAGTATTCCACTGTGCAGAACTGGTATCCCGGCGACAAGGAAGGCAAGGGCGGTATCTACAACTTTGTGACCAAGCGCGGTGTGTGTCACGACAGCGCCAAGATTTCCTGGACTCAGGTAGAAACCGGATCTGCGGTTACCTGGAAATACCCCAGTGTGGTACTGCGCGGTGACAACAGCGTGGGTGAATTTTATTCGGTCGCGCTGACCAATAATTTCCAGCAGGCCGATACCGGTACCAAGATGATCCACATGGGCAAGAACACCCGCTCAACCATCATTTCCAAAGGTATTTCCGCAGGTCAGAGTCAGAATGCCTACCGCGGCCTGGTGCGGATGAGCCAGCGCGCTGAAGGCGCTCGCAATTACACTCAGTGCGATTCCCTGTTGATCGGTGATCGCTGTGGTGCCCATACCTTCCCGTATATCGAAAGTCGTAATCCGAGCGCGGTGGTGGAACACGAGGCGACCACGTCCAAGGTGAGTGAAGATCAGCTTTACCTGTGCCAACAGCGCGGGTTGGATGCGGAGAAAGCGGTATCGCTGATCGTGAACGGATTTTGTAAAGAGGTGTTCAAGGAGCTTCCCATGGAGTTTGCGGTAGAAGCCGGCAAACTGCTGGAAGTGAGCTTGGAAGGTTCTGTAGGTTAACAGTCTTAAGGGTTCGGTTGCTTAACACACCGTTAGCGAAATCAGAGCCTGTAAAAGTTTTTGGAGAAAATCAGTCCATGTTGTCTATCAAAGATTTACGCGCCAATGTCGGTGACAAAGAAATACTGAAAGGCCTCAGCCTGAATGTGAAGGCCGGTGAAGTGCACGCCATTATGGGGCCGAACGGTTCCGGTAAGAGCACCCTTGGTCACGTATTGGCCGGTCGGGAAAACTACGAAGCAACTGCTGGCAGCGTCGAATTTGATGGCAAGAATCTGCTCGAGATGGATATCGAGGAGCGCTCTCGCGAAGGCCTGTTTCTGGCATTCCAGTACCCGGTTGAAATCCCCGGCGTGAGCAATATGGAGTTCTTGAAAACTGCCGTCGACGCAGTGCGCGAACACCGAGGTCTGGAAGCGATTGATTCCGTACAGTTTATGAAACTGGCGCGGGAAAAGTGCAAAGCGGTAAATCTGGATGACCAGTTTCTTAAACGCGGTGTAAATGAAGGGTTTTCCGGCGGTGAGAAAAAGCGCAACGAGCTGATGCAAATGATGCTGCTCGAACCCAAGCTGTGCATCATGGATGAGACTGACTCTGGCCTTGATATTGATGCGCTGCAAGTGGTTGCTGAAGGTGTTAATGCCATGCGCAGTGAAGATCGCGCCATTGTTCTGGTGACGCACTATCAGCGTCTACTTGATTATATTCAACCAGACTACGTGCACGTACTCTCCGGCGGCAGGATCATCAAATCCGGCGATCGCTCGCTGGCGCTGGAGCTGGAAGAAAAAGGCTACGGCTGGATCACGAAAGAGGTCGCGTAATGACAGCGTTTACCCAACAAGCGGCAGATTTAACGCCAGCGGGACTCGACTGGCTGGCCGACTTTAACAAGCGTGGCCGCGATCGCTGGAAAGTCACCCCGTTTCCAACTCGCAAAACCGAAAGCTGGAAATACACTAGCTTGCAAGCGTTGGCTGACGGTAGCTATTTGCGCTGGTCGCAGGCAAGAGGCGCTGAACTCTCCGAGCAGGTAGACGCCATTGAAGGTCTGGATGCCTGTGCGCTGGTTTTCGTAAACGGTGTTTTTGCCGAGAACCTGTCGTGCAATAAGTTGCCGGAAAGCGTGGAGATCGTGCGTTTTTCTCAAGCCAATGCCAAGCAACAAAAGGTAATTCTGGCGAAGCTCGGTAGCATAGCCGACAGTGAAAAGCACCTGTTTGCGGCCCTGAACGACAGCTGGCTGCAAGAGGGCGTTTACCTGCATGTGGCGAAAAATGCCCAGCTTAAAACACCCATTTACATACACCATATTACGACGCCTGAGACCGAGAACTTTGCGGTGAATCAGCGCTTGCTGTTACATGTGGAAACGTCAGCTGAAGCGACAGTGGTTGAGCATTTCAGTAGCACTGATGAAGCACAAAACTGCTTTACCAATGCGGTAACCGAAGTGCAGCTCGATGCTAACGCACGCCTGACGCACTACCATCTGCATCTGGAGGAGGAGAATACCCTTCATATCGGTGGAGTGCATGTGAACCTGGAGCGCGATGCCACGCTCAACAGTTTTATGATGAGCCTGGGCGCCAACCTGCAGCGCACCGATGTTGTGGTTAATCACAAAGGCGAAGGCGCGCATTGTGGTTTGAATGGCATTTACCTGCCGAACCACAAACACACGGTGGATTTTCATACCTGTATTGAACATGCCGTACCCAACTGCACCACGCATGAAGTGTTTCGCGGCATTATCGGCGATCACGGCAAGGCGGTATTCAATGGTCGTATCCATATTCATCAGGACGCCCAGAAAACCGTTGCCGATCTCAGCAATAAAAATCTGCTGACAAGTCATAGCGCGGAAGTGGATACCAAGCCGGAGCTGGAAATTTACGCCGATGACGTAAAATGTAGCCACGGAGCGACCATAGCCCGGTTGGAGGAAAAGGCGCTGTATTACCTGCAAAGCCGGGGTGTGGATCGTGAACGGGCAGAAATTATGCTCAGCTTTGGTTTTATCAATGAGTTGTTGGAACAGCTGGCCCATATTCCGGTGCGCAATTATCTGACACCGCTAGTGTCTGAACTGTTCGAGAAAAAATTTGACCGGGCGAGGGCTGCGGCATGAGTGCGGCAGCGGCATCCATCAAGGGGTTTGATGCCAGTGCCCTGCGCAGTGACTTTCCAGTATTGCAGCAGGAGGTCAATGGTCAGCCCCTGATTTATCTCGACAATGCGGCGACCACGCAGAAACCGCAGTCGGTGATTGATGCGCTGTCTCATTACTATTCGCACGATAACTCCAATGTGCATCGCGGTGCCCACACGTTGAGTGATCGCGCGACGCTTGCCTTTGAAGATGCCCGCAAAAAAGTGGTGCAGTTTATTAACGCCTCCAGCACGAAGGAGGTGTTATGGACTCGTGGTACCACCGAAAGCATTAATCTGGTCGCCAGCAGTTACGCCCGTTCGGTGTTAAAAAAAGGCGATCGGATTCTGGTGTCGGCGATGGAGCATCATTCCAATATCGTGCCCTGGCAACTCGCCGCGCAGGCATGCGGCGCCGAGGTTGTGCCCATTCCCGTATCCGAAAATGGCGAGCTTGAGCTGGAAGCATACAAAGTATTGCTCGATGAGCGGGTCAAGCTGGTTGCGGTAGGACATGTATCGAATGCGCTGGGCACGGTTAATCCTGTCAAGGAAATTACTGAGCTGGCCCACAAGGCCGGTGCAAAAGTCCTGATCGATGGCGCCCAAGGTGTGCCGCACTTTGACGTGGATGTGCAGGCGCTGGACTGTGATTTTTATGCTTTTTCCGGCCACAAAATGTATGCCCCCACAGGGATTGGGGTGTTGTACGGCAAAGAGTCATTGTTGGAACAGATGCCGCCCTATCACGGCGGTGGCGAAATGATCAAAACCGTGAGTTTTGAAGGCACGACCTTTAACGAACTGCCTTTTAAGTTCGAGGCGGGCACACCCAATATTGGTGGTGCCGTGGCCCTCGCGGCGGCGGTGGATTATCTGCAGGCGTTGGATCGCACGGCATTGGCCGCCCATGAGGCAGCTCTGATGCAATATGCTCATGATAAGGCTGGTCAGTTTGATGGGCTCAAGCGCATCGGCTGTGCCAAGACGATTGCTGGCGCCTTCTCATTTTTGCTTGAGGGCGTGCACCCGGCAGATGTCGGTATGTTGCTCGATCAGCAGGGCATTGCGGTGCGCACGGGCGATCACTGTGCCCAGCCCATTATGAAACAGTTTGGAATTCCGGGCACAGTGCGGGCCTCTTTTGCCCTATATAACACCTTTGAGGACATCGATGCCCTGTTTGCCGGATTGGCGAAAGCCAAAACTTTTTTGCTTTGAGTTGCTCTAAGTCAACAGTGGTTGGAGTGAGAGTATGAGTGTAGAAACCTTTGTACCCGGAACAGAACCTTCTGGAACGGATGTGCCTGCCTTGAGCGTCACCGACGCGGCGCAGGAACACTTTCGCAAGCAGCTGGCCGAAAAGCCGGATGCTGCGATTCGCTTGTCGGTGAAGGAAAGTGGCTGTACCGGTTACAAGTATGTGATCGATATTGTCGAGCAGAAAAAGGCTGATGATATTGCGATTGTTCTTGATAACGGCGTCAACCTGTATGTGGCGCCGGATGCCATGGCGATGATGCGTGGCACCACGATTGACTACACCCGAGAAGGCCTTAACCGCACATTGAAGTTTATCAATCCGAACGTATCGGATGAGTGCGGCTGTGGCGAAAGCTTTAGTGTGAATTGAGGTTAGCGAAACACATGGAACGCAGAATGGTGACCACAGTCACCGATTGTCCGGGGCGGATTGTTCCGGTGGGCACCCCCATTACCATCCCCAAGGACAACTTTGTCACTATCACCCAGGCGTTGGGAGGTAATTACACCGTAACCTACAACGGCAATATGGTGCGGGTTGATGGTACTGATGCGGCGGCGCTCGGTTTGGAACCGGAAGTTTTGGCGTTCGAGCAGCCCGATGGCGAAGACATCCTTGAGGAGCAGGTTTGGGATGCTCTGCGCACTGTGTTTGATCCGGAAATCCCCGTAGATCTTGTAAACCTCGGGCTGATATACAAAGTGGAGATTGATCAATCCGCGAAAGCAGTGGATATCGAGATGACGCTGACTGCGCCGGGTTGCGGTATGGGCCCTGTGCTGGTGGGCGACGTCGAGTACCGCGTGGCGCAGGTGCCAAATGTGCGGGCTGTGACGGTGGAGCTGGTGTTTGATCCGCCATGGAATCGGGAAATGATGTCGGAAGAGGCTCAGCTGGAAACGGGGATGTTTTACTGATGGATGCGCGTGTAAGCGACAACCCTTTTGGGCGCAGTATTACGGCAGACGATATTGTCGATACCCTCGGGTTTTTCGACAGCTGGGAAGACCGCTACAAATACATTATTGATCTGGGTAAGGAATTGCCCGATATGCCCGACGATTTGAAAACAGATGATCGTCTTATTCGTGGTTGTCAGAGTCAGGTGTGGCTGGAAACTGAGAAGCACGCCGACAGCTTCGAGTTTCAGGCAGACAGTGATGCCTTTATTGTGAAAGGGCTGCTGGGGGTAATCCTTGCTGCCTACAACAATAAAGCCGCAAACGAGATATTAGCGTTCGATATTGAACAGTATTTTGAACAGCTGGACTTGCTGCGCCACCTAAGCCCCACGCGCGGCAATGGTTTGCGAGCCATGGTGCAGCGTATCCGCGATATTGCTGCCGATAAGGCTGCAGGGCAGGCAGGTTAATCATGTCACTGGATAATATTCGCATTGTTCTGGTGAACACCTCCCATCCGGGCAATATCGGTGCGGTGGCGCGGGCCATGAAAAATATGTGTGTCAGTGACCTGGCATTGGTGGCACCGAAAAAGTTTCCCCACGACGAAGCCACCTGGCGCGCCTCTAACGCGACTGATGTGCTGGACAACGCGACGGTGTTTGAAACGCTGGAAGATGCCATTGCCGATTGCGCTTTGGTGATCGGTACCAGCGCGAGAGGGCGGCGAATTCCGTGGCCGCTGCTGGATCCGCGCCATTGTGCGAAGCAGGCCTACGGTGAAGCCAGCAAGCACAAAGTCGCGCTGGTATTTGGTCGTGAAGATCGCGGTTTAACCAATGAAGAGCTGCAGCAGTGCAATCTACACGTCAATATTCCGGCGAATGAGGAATACAGCTCGCTGAATCTCGCGATGGCGGTACAGGTGCTTTGCTACGAGCTACGCATGACCTCGCTGGACGGCGAGCTCAGTGGCAATCCGTTGGAAGAGTGGGATCAGCCGCCAGCCACGGCTGACGCGTTAGAGCGCTATATGGAGCATCTCGAAGAAACCCTGATTGCACTGGGCTTTCTACGCGCGGATGCGCCCAAGCAATTGATGACCCGGCTGCGCCGTCTGTATACCAGAGCGCGGCCAGATGAGATGGAAATGAATATTCTGCGTGGCATTCTTACCTCCACGCAGTATCAGCTACGCCAGCAAAATGCTGACACGCCATCGGCCGCTGCGGCCGACGAAAGCAGTTCTGCTTAGATAACTTGGGAGTCTCGTGTGCGATGCAGCACGAGGGGAGGTCATAGAGAACAATGCGATTGACCACAAAAGGCCGTTACGCGGTCACGGCGATGCTGGATCTGGCGCTGCACAGTGATCAGGGGCCGGTGAGCCTGTCCGAGATTTCCTCGCGCCAGCATATTTCCCTGTCCTATCTCGAGCAGCTGTTTGCCAAGCTGCGCCGCCGGGGTCTGGTAAAAAGTATTCGCGGTCCGGGTGGTGGTTACTGTCTCGACAAAGCAACTGAAGAGACCTTCGTGGCGGACATTATCGACGCCGTTGATGAGAGCGTTGATGCCACCAACTGCTCTGGAGAGGCCAACTGTCAGGAAGGAGAGGTTTGTCTCACACACCATCTGTGGAGCGACCTCAGTGACCAGATTCATACCTTTCTCAGCGGCATCAGCCTGGCAAGTCTGGTACAGCGCAGCGAAATTCAGCAGATTGCCAGCCGCCAGAATCATCGCGAAGCCGATCATATCGCTATGACATTGGTAGAGTGAGCTCAATGCAGTCGCCTATCTATCTCGATTACGCTGCAACCACACCAGTTGATGCGCGTGTTGCCGACAAAATGGCTGCCTGTCTGACGCTTGAGGGTAACTTTGGAAACCCGGCGTCGCGCTCACACCTATTGGGTTGGAAGGCCGAAGAGGCGGTAGAAAATGCCCGCCGACAGGTCGCTGACCTGATCGGGGCGGATAATCGGGAAATTGTCTGGACCTCAGGCGCCACCGAGGCCGATAACCTGGCCATCAAGGGTATTGCAGAGGCTTACAGTGAGCGGGGCAAGCATATTATTACCTCGCGCATTGAGCACAAAGCCGTGCTGGATACTTGTGAGTACCTGGCCAGCCGAGGCTTCTCTATTACCTACCTAGAGCCCGACGCTGCAGGTGTGGTCAGCCCGGAAGCTGTGGCGACGGCGCTGCGCGACGATACGATTCTGGTCAGCCTGATGCACGTAAACAATGAGCTCGGTGCAATCAACGATATTGCCGCTATTGGTAGCGTTCTGAGTGAGCATCAGGCTTTCTTCCATGTCGATGCGGCGCAGAGTGTGGGTAAGCTGCCGATTGACCTGGCGACGCTGTCAGTAGATCTGATGTCGATTTCCGCTCATAAATGCTATGGCCCGAAAGGCATTGGCGCACTGTATGTGAAGCGTCGCAGCCAGTGTCAGCCACTGCCTCAGATGCACGGTGGTGGCCACGAACGCGGGTTGCGATCAGGTACATTGCCCACGCATCAGATTGTTGGCTTTGGCGAGGCTTGCGCATTGGCCGCAGAATCGCTTGAGGATGAGAGACAGCGACTGGCGGGGCTGCGCGAGCAGTTTCTCACTGGGCTACGGGCGCTGGATGGCCTGACGATTAATGGAGACGGTTGGCCCGGCATCGTCAATGTCAGCTTTGCCGGCGTTGATGGCGAGTCTTTGCTGATGTCGCTGCGCAATCTGGCGGTTTCTACCGGATCGGCTTGTGCTTCGGCTACTCTGGAGCCCAGCTATGTGTTGCGGGCGATAGGTATTAGCGACACGCTAGCGCTGAGTTCTGTGCGTTTCAGTTTTGGTCGCTATAGCACCGCTGGGGAGCTGGAGAGTGCGGCCAATCAGGTCGTGGATGCGGTAAGTCGGTTGCGCGGCAGCGCGCAGCAGGCGAACTAGGCTATTCACCGCCTGACTTCCCGTCATTCCTGAGGTCACGCCATATTCATTTAGCTCAGATAAGCTTATAATTAGCGGATTTTGTGAACGAACCAGCGGCTGTCGCTGGTTTTTTTAAATACTTTGTTTTTATTGGAGAAATTGACTGATGGCTGTGGAACGTACTCTTTCCATTGTGAAACCTGACGCGGTAGCGAAAAATGTGGTTGGCGAGATCTATAGCCGCTTTGAAAAAGCGGGTTTGCGTATTGTTGCTGCCAAAATGCTGCGCCTGAGCCGTGCGCAAGCCGAAGGTTTCTACGCAGAGCACAAAGGCCGTCCTTTCTTCCCGGCGTTGGTCGACTTTATGACCTCTGGTCCCGTGACTGTTCAGGTGCTGGAAGGCGAAAACGCTATTGCCAAAAACCGTGAGCTGATGGGTGCCACCAACCCGAAAGAAGCCGAGCCCGGCACCATTCGTGCTGACTTTGCGGAATCTATCGATGCCAATGCGGCGCACGGATCTGATTCAGCAGCCTCTGCCGAGCGTGAAATTGCATATTTTTTCGCTGCCAGCGAAATCTGCGATCGCGACTAAGATCAGCGCGCAAGGTAAAACGCCATGAGTGAATCTGCCAGCCAGCCGCCCCTGAACCCAGGGCAGGTGCAACCGGTCAACCTGCTGGGGATGACCCGAGCCCACCTGGCAGAGTTTATGGCGTCGCTGGGCGAGAAGCCGTTTCGCGCCCAGCAACTCCTCAAATGGATGCATCATCGCGGTGTAGACGATTTCGAGGAAATGACGGATATGGGCAAGGCGCTTCGGGCCAAGCTCAAAACGGTGGCAGAAATACGGCCGCCGGAGATACTTCGTCAGCTGGATTCCAAAGACGGTACACGCAAGTGGGCGATCGGTGTCGGTGGCGGTAATGTGGTCGAAACCGTGCTGATTCCAGACGGTGAGCGCGCCACATTGTGTGTGTCGTCACAGGTTGGCTGTAGCCTTGATTGCAGTTTTTGCTCCACAGGTAAGCAGGGCTTTCAGCGCGACCTGACAGCGGCTGAAATTATTGGCCAGGTTTGGCAAGCTATTAAATCCTACGATGGCTTTGGGGCAAAAAAACGTATTGTCACCAACGTAGTCATGATGGGTATGGGTGAACCCCTGCTCAATTTCGACAACGTTGTTGCCGCTACCGATTTAATGATGGACGATTTTGGCTATGGCCTGTCCAAGCGGCGAGTGACCCTCAGTACGTCCGGTGTGGTCCCCAAACTGTATGATCTGGCCAAAGTTTCCCAGGTGTCGTTGGCGGTCTCTCTGCATGCGCCCAACGATGCACTGCGCAATGAATTGGTGCCAATCAACAAACGCTATCCCATTGCCGAGTTACTCGAAGCCTGTCGTCACTATATTGACTGTCAGCCTGATATTCATCGGGTTGTAACCGTTGAGTACACGCTCATTGCCGGTGTTAACGACCAGCCCGAGCACGCCCATGAACTGGCGGCTCTACTCAAGGATTTTCCCTGCAAAATTAACCTGATCCCTTTTAACCCCTTTTCACTGTCTGATTACTCGCGCCCCAGCAAAAATGCGACGCGACGCTTTTGGGAGATTCTGACCAAGGCGGATTTCGTGACCACAGTGCGAACAACTCGCGGTGATGATATTGATGCAGCGTGCGGTCAGTTGGCCGGTGAAGTGGTAGATCGAACGCGGCGCAATGCGCGCCATGTATTGCGCGCGTCTCAGGGTAAGCAGCCCGGATTGCCAGAAGAAATCAAGGTGATGAATATTCCATGAGTGTGCGTAGTCTGATCCAACCCTGTTTGATTCTGCTTGGTAGCGCTCTGTTGTCCGCCTGTGTGACTACAACCGATTCGCCCTATAGTGACAAGAAAAATGAAGCCAAAGCATTGGAACTGTCATCGCAGTTAGCGCGTACCTACATCCACTCAGGTGAGTGGAATGCAGCCAAACGCCACTTGCGCTACGCGATTGAGACCGATCCAAAAAATGTGGAGGCACACGAGGGCCTCGCGCTGGTGTTTCAGAATACCGGTGAGCTGGAGCTGGCTGAGAAGCACTACCAGTCAGCACTCAAATACGGTTCTGAAAACTCACGGGTTCGGAATAATTACGCGGCCTTCCTCTTTGGTTTGGAGCGCTACAACGAAGCGGCGAAAGAGTTCGAACGTGTCGTTGAAGATGTGCTCTATGAAGGCCGCTTGAATGCCTTCCTCAACTTGGGCCGCTGTTACGAAAAACTCGATAGACCTAAAGACGCGGTGACCACCTACAAGCGCGCCTACTTCATGGATAAGGTCTCAAGGCCAGCGATGCTGGGTCTGGCGCGAAGTAACTACGCGTTGGGTGATTACCCCTCTGCACAGGCTTTCTACGATGAATACCGTCGGCTGTCAGATAAGCAGTCTGCCGCCAGCCTGTGGCTGGGGATTCGACTGGCCGATGTTTTTGGCGATCAGAATACGCATGCAAGTTATGCGTTGGCATTGAAGAATCTGTACCCAAAGTCTCGAGAATATCTGGAATACAAGGCATACCTCGCAGCGCAGAACGGAGGTGATGAAAGTGAGTGATCTTGAACCGGGCAGCAGCCTGCGCGAAGCGCGAGAGGCCGCCGGATTAACCGCGCAGGATGTAGCAGACAGCCTCAATCTATTGGTTTCCCATGTTGAAGCGATTGAAGCCAACGAATTTCAGCGGATGAACGCCGACATATTTGTGCGCGGCTATGTTCGCAGTTATGCACGCTTCCTGAATCTGTCACCCGAGCCTTTGCTGAGAGCAACCGAGCCCTATTTAAAGCCTGCGACTGCCAGAAAGGTAACACGCGATATTACTGTTCAATCGCCGATCAAGCCCATGCACAAGGTCATCGCATCGCTGGTAGTCGCCGCGCTGCTTTGGCTCGGCGCGAACTGGATATTTGCGCACGCAGACACGGCATACCCTGAATCTGCGAATGCGACAGAACAGCACAACGAGGTCTGAACATGCTGCATGAATCTCCTATCGTCCGTCGCAAGTCCCGTCAGATAATGGTAGGCAATGTGCCGGTTGGGGGTGATGCTCCCATTTCTGTGCAAAGCATGACCAATACCGATACCTGTGACGTGGCGGCGACTGTCGCTCAGATACGGCAGCTTGAAACCGCCTGTGCTGATATTGTTCGGGTTTCCGTGCCTTCGATGGAGGCTGCGGAAGCGTTTCGAGATATACGTGCTCAGGTAAATGTACCGCTGGTTGCCGACATTCATTTTGATTACAAAATCGCGCTGAAAGTTGCCGAGTACGGCGTTGATTGTCTGCGGATTAATCCGGGTAATATTGGTCGCGAGGATCGAGTGCGCGCGGTGATCGACGCGGCGCGAGACAAAAATATCCCTATCCGTATTGGTGTAAATGCCGGCTCGCTGGAAAAAGACCTGCAGCGCAAGTACGGTGAGCCGACGGCCGATGCGCTGGTTGAGTCAGCCATGCGGCATGTCGATATTCTCGATAAGTTTGATTTCCCGAATTTCAAGGTCAGTGTCAAAGCTTCCGACGTGTTTCTGGCCGTGGGTGCGTACCGCAAACTCGCCACGTTGATAGAGCAACCACTGCATCTGGGGATTACCGAAGCCGGCGCACTGCGCGGTGGAACGGTTAAAAGCTCGGTTGGTCTGGGCATGCTGTTGATGGACGGTATCGGCGACACCATTCGGGTATCGCTGGCGGCAGACCCGGTTGAAGAGATCAAGGTTGGCTATGAAATTCTTAAGAGTCTGAAACTTCGCTCAAAGGGCATTAATTTTATTGCTTGCCCGAGCTGTTCGCGCCAGAACTTTGATGTTATCGGCACCATGAATGAGCTGGAAGCCAGATTGGAAGACGTCACTACGCCAGTGAATGTTGCGGTTATCGGTTGCTTCGTCAACGGCCCAGGTGAATCCAAGGAAGTGGAGATCGGTGTAACCGGAGCCAGCCCCAGTAACATGATTTATATCGACGGTAAAACAGATCACAAAGTGCAAAGCGGTGAACTGATTGATCATCTGGAGCATCTGATTCGCGAGCGGGTTGCGAAAAAGCAGGCCGAGGAAAACGACATTATTGTGCGTCAGGCTTGAGTGTCGACGCAGACAAGGATTTAGCACGTTGGCAAAGATTCAATCTATCCGTGGCATGAACGACCTGCTGCCCGAGGACTCCCCACTCTGGCAGTATTTGGAAGGCAAATTGCAACATTTGCTGGCGCGTTACGGCTACAGTGAAATCCGCTTTCCGATATTGGAGCAGACGGAGCTGTTCAAGCGCTCCATTGGCGAAGTCACGGATATTGTCGAAAAGGAAATGTACACCTTCGAGGACCGGAACGGCGATAGTCTGACCTTGCGTCCGGAAGGCACAGCGTCGTGTGTGCGAGCCTGCGAGCAGCACGGTCTGTTATACAATCAGGTGCAGCGTCTATGGTACACCGGCCCCATGTTTCGGCACGAGCGCCCGCAGAAGGGCCGACTGCGCCAGTTTCACCAGGTAGGTGTGGAAGCCTTTGGAATGGTCGGTCCGGATATTGATGCCGAACTGATTGCACTAAGTGCCCGTTTCTGGGAAGAGCTGGGTATCACCGAAGGCTTGACGCTGGAGCTCAATACACTGGGTAGCAGCGATAACCGAAAAGCTTATCGCGAAGCACTGGTGGCCTATCTTGCGCCGCTGAAGGGACAGTTGGATGAGGACAGTCAACGTCGCCTTGAGACTAATCCGCTGCGAATTCTTGACAGCAAAAGTGAACAGACTCAGGCCCTGCTAAGTAATGCGCCAGTATTTGACGATTACCTGGATGAGGCGTCCAAGACGCATTTTGATGGGCTCTGTGCGCGACTCGACGCGCTCGGTATTGCCTACGTGCGCAATCCGAAGCTGGTTCGCGGGCTGGATTATTACGGTCTGACGGTATTTGAATGGACCACCAATCTGTTGGGCGCCCAAGGGACGGTATGTGCCGGTGGTCGGTATGACGGGCTGGTCGAACAGCTCGGTGGTAAAGCCACTCCGGCGGTCGGATTTGCGATGGGACTGGAGCGCCTGTGCCTGTTACTTGACGCAACCGACAATCTGCCGGAGAAAACAGCTCAGGCCGATGTCTATCTGGTAAGCTCCGGCACCCAGGCTGAAATTGCCGCCCTTAAACTGGCGGAACAGCTGCGCGGATCGCTCGATGTAAAGGTGGTGACCCACTGTGGTGGCGGCAGCTTTAAAAGCCAGTTCAAAAAGGCTGACAAATCCGGAGCGTGGCTGGCGGTCGTGATTGGCGAGACAGAAGCCGAGCAGGGCAAAGTACAGCTCAAGTGGCTGCGGGAAACCCGCGAACAACAGGAACTTGGGCAGGGTGAGTTGCTTGCCCTGTTACAACGTGAATTAAATAAAAACTGAATAAACACAGAGGTATGAGTGTGGAAACGTATCGCACGGACGAAGAACAGATTGAAGTACTGAAGAATTGGTGGCAGGAGAACGGCAAATCGATTGCGCTGGGTATTGTGGTAGCGATCGGTCTTGTTTTTGGCTGGCAGGGTTGGCAGAAGCAGCAGGACACGCGTAGTGCTGAGGCGGCGGCGACTTATCAAAGCTTGCTGGAAGCGGACGCGGCTGTTGAAAATGACAGCACCAAACTGTCCAGTGCAAAGCACTTTGCCGATACGCTTAAGGCTGAATTTGATGGCAGTACCTATGCTGTTTTCGGCGCGATGTACAAGGCCAAGTATGCAGCTCTGGAAAGCGACTGGCAGACGGCTGAGCAGGAACTGACTTGGGTTGTAGAGCAAAAGCCAGAAGCGCCGTTGTTGCTGCAGGCGAAGGTTCGGCTGGCACATGTGCTGCTTGCGCAGAAGCGATACGAAGATGCACAGCAGGCACTGGCAGGCACCGCACTTGGCAGTTATGCAGCGCTGATTGGCGAGACTCGCGGTGATATCTATCTTGCCCAAGGCGATAAGGCAGCCGCGCTGGCGGCCTATAAAGAAGCCAAAGCTGAGCTGGGCAAGCTGGAAAGCGCTTCACCCAACCCCTTGTTGGACATGAAAATCCGCGATCTTGAATCAAGTTCCGAGGATGGAGCCGATACTGAATGAAACCCTTGGCCAGATATCTGATTGTACTGGCGCCGCTTATGCTTGCGGCCTGTGCCGGTACTCCGGAGGAAAACGAACCCGCTGAATTGACAGACTTTGTCATTGAACGCGACGTTGAAAAGTTATGGTCTGCCGGTATCGGTAAAGGCCAGGGAAAAGGTCTGTACCAGCTGCGTCCAGCGATCGAGGGCGATACCATTTATGCCGTATCGGCTGACGGAAAATTGCAGGCTAGAGACAGCGCGACCGGCAAAAAACGTTGGAAGCGCGATCTGGAGCTGGCCGTTAGCGGTGGTGTCGGCATAGACAGCGAGCGCCTTTATTTGGGTACGGCCGAAGGCAAGGTCGTTGCCTATGATCTCAAAGGCGAACAGTTGTGGGAAACACAGCTCAACGGTGAAATACTGGCACCTCCGGTAAGCGATGAGGAGATCGTTGTCGCCCAGACTTATGACGGTCAAGTGGTGGGGCTTGATGCGCTCACCGGCGAAAAACTTTGGGCCTTTGCGGCATCGGTACCTCGGTTGACTCTGCGCGGCACCTCTACGCCGCTGCTCGATGGTCAGACTGTCTATGCCGGCCTGGCCAATGGCCGAGTCGTGGCACTGGATCGAAAGACTGGCGAGCTGCGCTGGGAGCAGCGTGTTGCGGTGCCCAAAGGCAGTACCGAAATCGAGCGACTGTCAGACGTTGATGGCAGCCTGTTACTACACAGCGGCGTGCTGTATGCCGTTGGGTATCAGGGAAAGCTCGTGGCGATTGATGTTCGCAGTGGTCGGCCCCTATGGGAGCGCGATCTGTCCAGCTACAGTGGTGCAGTGGAAGGCTACGGCAATATTTATGTGGCGGACGCGCAGGGCAGTATTCATGCCTTCGAGCAGAACGGGCAGGGCGTTGTCTGGACTCAGACGATCCTGGCGCGCCGTAAATTGACCGAGCCCGCGATTCTCAGTGGCAGCTTAGTGGTGGGTGATTTCGAGGGTTATCTCCACTTTGTGTCACAGATTGACGGTCACCTGGTGTCCCGCGTACGGGTAGACAGTAGTGGTGTACGTGCCCCGATGAGTGTTGCTGATGACAAGCTGTATGTATTCAGCAACGATGGCAAGCTGGTGGCCTACACTTTCGAGCGCGATAAGCCTGGCTTTTTCAAGCGTCTTTTTGGCGCCGACGAATAAATGAGCATGATTCCGGTTGTGGCCCTGGTCGGGCGTCCCAATGTGGGCAAATCGACACTGTTTAATCGGCTGACACGCAGTCGCGATGCCTTGGTGGCAGACTTCCCAGGCCTTACTCGCGATCGCAAGTACGGCGAGGTAACCCATGGGCGCAACCGTTTTATCGCGATTGACACGGGTGGTATTACCGGCGAAGAGGAAGGCATCGACACCGTCATGGCTGAGCAGTCGTTGGCGGCAATCGACGAAGCCGATGCAGTGCTCTTCCTGCTGGATGCGCGCGCAGGCCTGACACCGTCGGACTACGCGCTGGCTGCCAAATTTCGCAGTTCCGGCAAACCCTTCTACTACGTTATCAACAAGGTCGATGGCGTTGACCCCAATACCGCCATCGCCGAGTTTTATGAGCTGGGTGTCGAAAAGCTATACCCGATCACTGCCACTCACGGTCGTGGTGTGCGCTCGCTTCTGGATGAACTTGTTGCCGGGTTTCCCGTTGTCGACGAGGAGCCAGAGGATGAGAAGGCGGCCCGCGGCACCAGAATCGCCATTGTCGGGCGGCCCAACGTTGGTAAATCCACGCTGGTCAATCGCTTGCTGGGCGAAGACCGGGTGGTGGTCTACGATCAGCCGGGCACAACCCGTGACAGTATTTATATTGATTACGAGCGCGACGGCACGCCGTACACGCTGATTGATACGGCCGGGGTGCGACGTCGTAAAAATGTAAAAGAAGTGGTGGAAAAATTCTCCATCGTCAAAACCCTGAAAGCCATTGATGACTCCAACGTAACCATTCTGGTAATGGATGCTCGAGAAGGTGTTGTCGATCAGGATCTGCACCTGTTGGGTCAGGTGGTGGAGTCCGGCCGCGCCCTGGTGCTGGCGGTTAATAAATGGGACGGGCTTGAGCCTGATCACAAAGAACGCGTCAAGTTTGAGCTGGAACGGCGGCTGCAGTTTATTGATTACGCCGAAGTGCACTTTATCTCTGCCTTACACGGCACCGGGGTGGGTCATCTCTATGAGTCGGTGGATAAGGCCTACCATTCGGCCACAGATAAAATGTCCACTCGCCATCTGACGACGATCCTTGAAGGCGCTGTGTTTGATCACGCTCCACCAATGGTCAATGGTCGACGCATAAAACTGCGCTACGCCCACGCCGGCGGACAGAATCCGCCGATTGTCGTGATTCACGGCAATCAGACCGACAAAGTACCATCCAGTTATCAGCGTTACCTGGAAAAGACTTTTCGCCGTCATCTGGACATGGTGGGAACGCCGATTCGTATCGAATTTCGTACCAGTGAAAACCCCTTTGAGGGTAAGAAAAACAAGCTCACTTCTCGCCAAGTGAATCGCAAAAAGCGGTTGATGAAATTTGTGAAGAAGCGAGATTCGAAGAAGAAGCGCGGCAAATAGCCGGTTTTTCTTCGGTTGGCCTCGGCCGAGCTGACCCGATTGGTAAAACCCTATGGCAAAACCCGACCTCGACACACCAGAGCGTATCCGAGACTTCGTGCAAGCCTTCTACGATAAGCTGCTGGTGGACGAACGTCTGGCGCCTATCTTTCTCGATGTGGCCAATGTCGATATTCGAGAACACTTTCCCCGAATCCAAGCTTATTGGGAAAAGCTTCTGCTTGGTGAGAACAATTACAAACGCCACACCATGAATATTCATCGCCAACTCCACGACAAGCGGGAGCTGCGCGGCGCTGATTTTGATCAGTGGCTGGCGTATTTTACTGAAACGGTCGACGAGCACTTCGCGGGCGAGAAGGCTGAGCGGGCGAAACGGGTAGCCGGACAGATTGCCACAAATATGCACAAGGCACTTGAGCGGGAGTCGGGCAAGCCGCTGTAGTCTTTCCACCCTCATCTCGCGCTTTCAATACCCTCTGATCGGATTTGTCACACCGATAGGCCACATTCGGTCATTGAGTTATCCCCCTTCCTGCTCAATACTTGTCCCATGGTCGGCTAACTGCCGGTTTATTACAAAAAGTTTAATTTTTTCAGTGGATTAGAGTCGTTCAATGCGACTCTGATTGTTGTTAATTCAAGCCAGTAAGCAAGGAGACAGGCCTATGTCCGCCCAAGCGGAAGTACTGCAACAGGCGTTTACCCTCGGCTATACCTATACACGCACCACCGGGCCGGTGGTAGGACGTTTTCTCACGGCCCTGCGCGATCGCAAGATCGTCGGGATCAAGGGAAGCGATGGCAAGGTGATTGTACCGCCGATGGAATATGACCCCGTTACCGCTGAGGAACTCAGCGAATTTGTGGACCTGCCGGATACTGGCGTGGTGCGAACTTGGGCCTGGGTTAAGCATCCCCGTGACAAGCACCTTTTGGATCAGCCCTTTGCTTGGGCCCAGATCCAGATCGACGGTTCCGACATCCCCATGATTCACATGGTTGACGCTGGTGACGAATCGAAAATGAGCACCGGCATGAAAGTGAAGGTGCGCTGGGCTGAAGAAACCAAGGGTTTCATCACCGATATCGCCTGCTTTGAGCCAGCTTGAGGAGACTGCCATGAGTGACGCAAACAAAGAGGCGCTGGAGCCGATCACCGGCATCGAATCGCCCGTTTATCTCGACTACAACTTTACCGCCGGCGCGGCGACAGCCCGCTACCTATCCAAGGTCAAAGAGGGCAAGCTTGTAGGGCAACGTTGCCCATCCTGTCGCAATGTCTATATCCCGCCGCGCGGCGCCTGTGCTGCCTGTGGTGTGGCCACGACAGAGGAAGTAGAACTGTCAAACAAGGCAACGGTACAGTCCTTTACCATCGTGCACATACCTATCCCTGGTAACCCCATCAAACCGCCCTATGTTATCGCCAACCTGATACCTGACGGCGCAAACATTTCTTTCCTGCATCTGCTGAGTGAGTGCAAGAACGAAGACGTGCGTATCGGTATGCGAGTAGAGGCCCAGTGGAAAGATCCCAGCGAGTGGACTTTCGCGATGGAAAACATCAAATACTACACGCCGATCGACGAGCCTGATGTACCGGCGGAAGAAATTGGGAGACTGAAAGATGCGTGATATAGCCATTGTCTCTTTTGTTCAGTCGGACTGTGTGCGTGATGCCGGTGCCCTGAACGAAGTGGAACTGATCATGCCGGTTATCCGCAAAGTGCTGGATAACGTGGGCATTCAAAGCGCCCAAGACGTGGACTTTACTTGTTCTGGTTCCTGTGACTACCTGCAGGGTGCCGCCTTTGCCTTCGTGCTGGGTGTGGATGCACTGGGTGCGGTTCCACCGATCAAGGAATCTCATGTTGAAATGGATGCGGCCTGGGCTCTGTACGAAGCAGTGCTGAAAATTCGTATGGGCCAGGCTGATTCTGCCCTGCTTTATGGGTTCGGAAAATCATCTCCCGGTGAGCTGCCAATTGTATTGTCGCAGCAACTCGATCCCTATTACCTGTCTCCGCTTTGGCTGGATACGGTCAGCAGCGCGGCCCTGCAGGCGCGCGCCATGCTCGACAACGGCGATATCACTGAAGCTGACATGGCCGAAGTGGTTGCACGCTCGCGCAAAAACGCCAAATCCAACCCCCACGCCCAACTTAAGGGTGATGTGAGTGTGGATGAACTGCTGGCGGAGCCGACCTATCTGTCTCCCCTGCGCATGCATGACTGCTGTCCGATTTCCGACGGTGCCAGTGCCATGGTTATCGCGACGGTTGAAAAAGCGAAGGAGTGGGGCAAGCCCTACGCCGTGCTGAAGGGTATCGATCATCGTATCGAGTCCCATCACTTTGGTGCCCGAGACCTGACCAAATCTGTATCCACCGAGATTGCCGCCAAGGCAGCTGGTGTGGCCAACGGCCCGGTTGAGGTCGCAGAGCTCTACGCTCCCTTCAGTCACCAGGAAATCATCTTGAAGAAAGCGTTGGGATTGGGTGATGACACCGTGATCAATCCGTCCGGTGGTGTCCTTGCGGGCAACCAGATGATGGCCTCTGGCCTGTCACGGGTTGGTGAAGTGGCCAATCGTATCATCAAGGGTGAAATCAAACGCGGCGTAGCGCATGCGACCTCAGGTCACGCGCTGCAACAGAACCTGGTCGCGGTATTGGAGGGAGAGTAATGGCTGAATTAGCTGCAGTCGTCGGTATTGGCCAGACCAAGTACCAGACCAAACACAAAACAGTATCCATTGCCGGATTGGTGCGCGATGCGGCCCTCAAGGCCTTGCAGGATGCGGAACTGACTTGGGACGATATCGACGCGGTTATCGTCGGTAAAGCGCCAGATATGTTTGAAGGCATGATCATGCCTGAGTTGTATCTGACCGACGCGCTAGGCTGTAACGGCAAGCCGATGTTGCGGGTTCACACCGCGGGTTCGGTGGGTGGTTCAACTGCCATCGTCGCTGCATCCTATGTGCAAAGTGGCATGTTTAAGCGCATTCTCACGGTGACCTATGAGAAACAGTCTGAGTCCAACGCCATGTGGGCCTTGTCAAACGCACAGCCGTTTTCGGTTCACCTGAACGCCGGTGCCGGAGGCTTCTTTGCGCCGATTATTCGCGAATACATGCGTCGTACCAACGCGCCGAGCGATGCCGGTATCAAAGTGGCGGTGAAGGATCGTCTGCACGGCGCCCGCAACCCGCTGGCGCATTTGCAACTGCCTAATATCACTATGAAGGAAGTCGAAGACAGCCCCATGCTGTGGGAGCCGCTGCGCTTCTTGGAGTCTTGTCCGTCTTCTGACGGCGCTTGTGCGCTGGTGATTTCAAACGAAGAGCTGGCTAAACAGTCACCGAAAAAACCGGCTTGGATTCGCGGTACTGCAATGCGCTCCGAGCCAACCATGTATGCCGGCCGCGAGGAAGTTAGTCCGCAGGCGGGTATTGATTGTGCCAAGGATGTTTATGCTCAGGCAGGCATTACCAATCCGCGCAAGGATCTGGACTGTGCAGAAGTCTATGTGCCGTTCTCTTGGTACGAACCCATGTGGCTGGAAAACCTCGGCTTTGCCGAAAAAGGTGAAGGCTGGAAGCTAACCATGGAAGGGGCGACCTCGTTGGATGAAAATGGCGACATCCCCTGGAACTGCTCGGGTGGTGTACTATCCAGTAACCCCATCGGCGCCTCCGGTATGATTCGCTTTGCCGAAGCGGCGCGGCAGGTGCGCGGCGACGCCGGCGATCATCAGGTCGACGGTGCCAAGCTTGCATTGGGCCACGCCTACGGCGGAGGTGCGCAATTCTTTGCCATGTGGGTTGTCGGATCAGAAAAAGCGTAGATATAACGCTCCATCAACCGGCCACGCATGTGGCCGGTGTCAGTTAACGGGAAGGGAAAAATGCAATTCAATCTGGCAGATATGTTTGAAGTGGTGGCGGACAAGGTGCCCGAGCGCGAGGCCTTGGTTTGCGGCGATCACCGCACGACGTTTGGTGAGTTGGACAAGCGCGCGAACCGCATGGCGCATTACCTGAAGTCGCAGGGCGTGAAGTCCGGCGATCATGTGGGTCTTTACATGTATAACTGCAATGAATACATGGAAGCGATGCTGGCTTGCTTCAAAATTCGTGCAGTGCCCATCAACGTCAACTACCGTTACGTCAAAGATGAATTGCTTTATATCTTCGACAATGCCGACATGGTGGCGTGTGTTCACCACCGTGAATTTGCGCCGCATATTGCGGAAATCCGCAGCGCAGCACCGGACCTGAAGACTTTTGTCGCTGTTGATGACGACAGTGGTGCCGACCTGAATACCATCGCAGCCGTTGAATACGAATCGGCAATGGCTGATCAGAGCGATGCGCGCGATTTCGAAGAGCGCTCGGGCGATGACTACTTCATTCTCTATACTGGCGGCACTACCGGTATGCCAAAAGGTGTGATGTGGCCGCACAAGAATGTCTTTTTTGCGGCGATGGGCGGTGGCGGGCACTTCTCGCCCAATGGTCCATGCGAAACACCACAAGACATTGCTACCCGCGTAGCCGAAAACCCATTGTGTGGTATTGCGCTGGCGCCGCTGATGCATGGTGCGTCCTGGTGGTACGCGTGTATCCAACTTCTGGCGGGTAATAAGCTAGTCTTGAACGATCAGCACTCGCTTAATGGTGAGCACGTCTGGGACTTGTGTGAGCGCGAAAAAGTCAACGCGGTTCAGATTGTTGGCGACGCAATGGCAATTCCGCTGTTGGATGCGTTGGAAGCAAACCCGGGTCGCTGGGAACTGGGTACCATCTTTAATGTAGGGTCAGGCGGCGCGGTCTTCTCAGAAGCCAAGCAGGATGGGTTCCGTAAGCATTTCCCGAATGTCTTTATCACCAACAGTTTTGGCTCGTCTGAAGGCGGTCAGATGGGAATGGATAACGGTCAGAAAAAGTCGGAATCCGGCCTGGGTAATGTAACCCGCACCGAATACATGGACGTCATCATCGACGACGAAACGCCGCGCCGGCACGCTAAACCCGGCGAAACCGGCATTTTTGCCCGCTCTGGTTATATACCCAAGGGCTACTACAACGACCCTGAAAAAACGGCCAAAACCTTTGTCGAGGTTGACGGTAAAACCTGGTTGTTGACAGGCGACGCCGCAAAACTGGAGGAAGACACCTCCATCACAGTGTTTGGTCGTGGTTCGAACTGCATCAACAGTGGTGGTGAGAAAATCTTCCCGGAAGAAGTGGAAAACGCGCTGAAGGCCCACGAAGGTATTTTTGATGCCCTGGTTGTTGCCACGCCAGACGAGCGCTGGGGTAGCAAGGTAACGGCCGTTGTGCAGCTGCGTAGCGGTGTTAGCCTAACGCTTGAGGATGTGCAAGAGCACTGCCGCAAACATATTGCCGGCTATAAAGTGCCTCGCGCCATGCACGTGATTGCGAATATTCCCCGCGCGCCCAGCGGCAAGCCAGATTACAAGACGGCGAAAGCGTTTGCGCTCAGCGGCGAAGGCGCAGTGGCCTGATAGACGCTTAGGCGTATGCCTGTCATACGAATGCTTCGCGACCGGGCTTGCGCAAGACGTAATTGAATAACGATGGAGATTTCCAATGGCTGAACTCGATATCAGCACCAAAAACTGCATTATCGAACAGGAAGGCAAAACCCTGATTGTCACCCTGAACCGTCCGGAGGCAAAAAACGCCTTTAACCCGGAAATGTTGCTTGGAATGTACAAAGCCTGGCGTCGTCTGGACGAGGATGACTCACTGATGTGCGCCATCCTGACGGCTGTTGGCGATACCTTCTGTGCCGGTATGGATCTGAAAGCCGGGCCTGATGGCGACAATGGGGCGTCAGAAGAATTTATGAATCTGATGGGCACTGTACCGAATGTGCACTGGCAAGCTCTATTGCGTGACAATCGTCCAAGCAAACCCCTGATACTCGCTGTTGAAGGCTACGCATTGGCAGGCGGCACTGAGATTCTCGCGGGTACTGACTTGCGTATAGGTTCCGAAGATTCTATCTACGGCGTTACTGAGGTCGCGCGCGGTCTTTATCCGATGGCAGGTTCAAGTATCCGCTTGCCGCGTCAAATTCCGTATTGTCGTGCGGCCGAAATGGTGTTGTTGGGTCGTCACTGCACTGCCCAGGAAGCGTTGGAGTGGGGCTTGATCAATCGCATCGTACCCAAGGGGCAGGCGTTAGCAGAAGCCAAGAAAATGGCTGAAGAGCTGTGCAAAACTGGCCCGCTGGCGCTGAAAGCCATTACCCGCTCATTGCGCGAGCTGCAGACAGATATGGCGGAAGACGAGGCGATGCTGAAATCCGACGAGCTTGCCGGTCCGGTTTTCGCGTCGAAAGATGCGAAAGAGGGCATGCGTGCTTTCAAGGAAAAACGGCCGGCCAACTTTACCGGCGAATAACCCCCTGCGTTGTTGAACGTGAGCGCCTGTTTCGCGAGGAACGGGCGTTTTTTTTAGTTCGCTAAACCCTGGCTCACCGCAAGCGCGCTTTACCGGCTGTTCAGGTGTGGGCGACCGGCCAAGGAGTCAGCGATATAAGAGAGGATAAGCCATGTCTGGCCCACTAACGGGAATTCGTATCATTGAAATGGCTGGGATTGGCCCAGGACCTTTTGCCGGCATGCTGCTGGCAGATATGGGGGCAGATGTTATTCGTATCGATCGCGCGGCAGGCGCAGCGACGCCCTCTGATATTAGTGCGCGCGGGAAGCGCAGTATTGCACTTGACCTTAAAAAGCCGGAGGCGATCGATCTCGCCTTGACTCTGATTGCAGGCGCCGATGCACTGTTTGAAGGGTTTCGGCCAGGGGTAATGGAAAAGCTCGGGCTCGGGCCGGAAATATGCCTCGAGCGGAACCCGAAATTGGTCTACGGGCGGATGACTGGCTGGGGGCAGGAGGGCCCGCTGTCACACAGTGCTGGCCATGATATTAACTATATTGCCGTCACTGGAGCCCTCGCAGCCATTGGTCGCAAAGCAGGCGGTCCGGTGCCACCATTGAATCTGGTGGGTGACTACGGTGGCGGTTCGTTATACCTGATTATGGGGCTGTTAGCGGCGTTGCTTGAAGCCAGAACGTCGGGCAAAGGGCAGGTGGTTGACGCTGCCATTACCGATGGTGTGATATCGCTGATGGCTCCAACCCAGGCCTATATGGCCGGAGGCACCTGGAGCCTGGAGCGAGAAGACAACTGGCTGGACGGCGGTTCGCACTTTTACGATACCTATCAGTGCGCTGACGGCAAATATATTTCGATCGGTGCCATTGAGCCGCAGTTTTACGCGCTATTGGCGGAAAAACTGGAGCTGGACCTGGGGCAAGGTGGGTACTCGCACCTGTTTGAGAAGGATCAATGGCCACTGCTCAAGCAGCGCATAGCCGACAAGGTGAAGACCAAAACCCGCGATCAATGGTGTGGCATAATGGAGGGCACCGATGTGTGTTTTGCGCCGGTACTTGATGCAAACGAGGCGGTTCTCTACCCCCATAATCAGGCGCGCAAAAACTATGTCGAGATAGACGGCGTGACGCAATCAGCGCCGGCGCCACGGTTTTCGCGCACCCCCTCTTCGATACAGCGAGGGCCTTGTGCGGCAGGTGCAGATGCAGACAGCATTCTAGCTGAGGCCGGCCTTGGTCGAGGTGACATAGAATCTTATAAACAGGCAGGAGCCATTCGATATGAGTAAGGCGGCGACAGTCCCAAGTGAGACTTTTTCTGCAGCGCAATTTCAGGCGCTGGTTCGTGAGCGGCGCTCAGTGCGCGCTTTCCTCGAACAGCCAGTAGCAGACACTGTGTTGGCATCCGTATTTGAAACTGCCCAGCAGGCCCCGTCTAACTGTAATACTCAGCCCTGGATCGTGGCGGTGGTCAGCGGCGCTGCCAAGGAGCGCCTCAAAGCTAGAATCAGTAGTGATTTTGTGCAGGGTAAAATGACAATGGACTTTCCCTATGATGGGAAATACGAGGGTGTTTACAAAGAGCGTCAGTATGATGCCGCTAAGCAGCTCTACGACGCGCTGGGAATATCGCGTGAGGATAAGGCTGCCCGTGGAGAAGCGTTTTACCGCAATTTTGAGTTCTTTGGTGCACCACATGTGGCATTTCTGTTTTTGCCGGAACATTTTGGTATTCGCGAAGCGGCTGACCTGGGCATGTATGCCCAGAACCTGATGTTGAGCCTGTCAGCGCATGGATTGGCGAGCTGTCCGCAAACTGCGCTCAGCTTTTTTGCTGACCAGATCAGAGAAGAATTGGGCGTAGATTCAAGCAATAAACTGCTGTTTGGCATTTCCTTCGGCTACGAAGACCAGAATCACCCTGCGAATAACTGCGTTACCGGTCGGGCTGATCTGGCCGCGGCCGTAAACTTTATTAACGACTAGCCCGAGAACTACACCTTATGTCTGACACGATATTACAGCAATTGGATGAAGACGGCGTATTGCTGATTACCCTGAATCGTCCGGAAAAGAAGAATGCTTTTAACAAAGAACAATGGGTTGCCTTTCGCGAAGCCATCAATGCCGCGAAGGATAGCCCGAAGGTGGCCTGCGTGGTCATTACTGGTGCCGGTAAGGATTTCTCATCAGGTGTTGATCTAAATGATATGGCTAACGCTGATGGCGACAGTGAGCACCCCTTTGTCTCCAGCGCCCGTGCACTACTGGACTTTGACAAGCCATTGATTTGCGCAGCCAAGGGCGTTGCCGTAGGTGGCGGCGCAACCCTGTTGCTAAATGCTGATGTGGTCTATGTTGGTGACAGCCTGCGCATGCGTTTTCCTTTCGTTCAACTCGGGCTGGTGCCGGAGTGGGGCAGTAGCTATACCCTGCAGCAGGTGATTGGTGCGCGCCGTGCGGCCGAACTGATGTATACCGCTGAATGGATCAATGCAGATCGAGCCTGTGAAGTGGGTATTGCTACCGCGCAAGTCAGTGATGACGGCCTGCTTGACCAGGCGATGTGCAAGGCACGAGAAATTGCTCAGTGGCCGATCTCGTCGCTGGTTGCAACCAAGCGACTGATGCGGCAGGTGCATGTGAACAATGTGCATGCAGCTAATGATCGGGAGCAGGAGGAAATGATGCGGTTGGCCGGGTCGCCAGAAAATATCGAGTCGGTTATGGCGTTTCTGGAAAAGCGTCAGCCGGACTTCAAGCAGTTCCGGAAATAGGTATGAACAAGCATTTTATCAGTGCGCAGAGCCTGCTCGACGATGCCTACGAGCTGGCCGCGCGCGTTATCCAGAGTGATTTCCGACCAGACTGCATTATTGCTTTGTGGCGTGGCGGCACACCGGTGGGTGTGGCGGTGCAGGAGTTGTTTGAATACTGCGGCATAGCGGTGGATCATATCGCCATTCGAACCTCGCTCTACAGTGGAGTGGATCAGCGCGAGCGCCGGGTAAAGGTGCACAACCTTGACTACGTGTTTAACAATTTCACCACTGACAACAAGCTGTTAATTGTGGATGACGTATTTGATACTGGCTTGACGATCAAAGCAGTACTGGCTGAAATTCGCAATAATTTTGGCTCTGGGCAACACGGCGATATTCGAGTGGCTATGCCCTGGTTTAAACCCGCTCGAAATAAAACCGAACTCAAGCCTGACTATTATCTGCATGAAACCGATGACTGGTTGGTTTTTCCCCATGAGCTGTGTGATCTTAGCGACGAAGAGATCGCACAAAAAGGAGGGAAGGTCACTGCGGTTGTGCAGCGCCTGCGTCAGGACATGCCGAAAAAGCCACAGCTCTGATGGCCGCAGCAAACTACCGTGAGCCGCTCCCGGAAAAACTCCATGCCGATATTCGGCGAGCTTTTGATGAGGCTTATGCGCGAGCGGTAACTCATCTGCAATACCGCGATGGAAAACCTGAACTGTCTTTTGATCTACGCAGTGCACGCATGGCGGGCCGCGCAACTCCGCATAAAAACCTGATTGAAATCAACAAGGTGATATTCGCTAATAACGCCGAGTGGGATTTTGTCTACGACACGATTGCCCACGAAATGGCGCATATCGTTGCCAGCAGGATGTATCGTTCGCGAGGGCATGATAAGGCATGGAAGCAGGTGGCGTCGGCGCTGGGTGCAACACCGAAGGCCTCCGCAGCCTTTGATACGACGGGCGCAGAAGTACGCAAGCAGAGTAAGCGTAAGACATACCCGTTTGTCTGTCGGTGCCAGCAGTTTGAATTTGGTGCTCAGCGGTTTGCTAACTTTCTGAAGGGAAGTCGTTACCAGTGTCGCGCCTGTAAACACGAGATAAAGCCGGACGTAAAACAGACAGCGGCATTTGCCGATTTATCGTTTGCCAGGCGCGTAAAGTTGAAGGCGCGCAGTTTTTAGCATGCAATTTGTCGCACCCCTTCTTCTTAATTGAGAGAAGGGGTGCTCAGCGTTTAGTAACCGCTCAGACTGGCATAGCGGTCTCGATGGAAACCGCTGTCGCCTAATAACTGAATCGCCATCCGCGCACGCTTCAGAAAGAAGCCTATTTCCAGTTCATCGGTCACACCAATGCCGCCGTGCATTTGTACGGCTTCGTTGCTCACCAGATAATACAGATCATTGACGGTGGCTTTGGCAAAGCTGGCCATCTGGGGGAGGTCGGCGCGCTCGTCATCTATGGCAGTGAAAGCATCGAGTACCACGGATTTCGCTAGCTCAATTTCGGTGAACATATGTGCTGCGCGGTGTTTCAGGGCCTGAAACGATCCGATTTTTACGCCGAACTGTTCGCGTTCTTTCAGGTAGTCAACGGTGCGTTCAAAGCATTCCTGCAGACCACCCAGCATTTCGGCTGCCAGGCATATACGGCCACGATCAAGGGTCGGATCCAGAATATCCCAGCCCTTGTTCAGCTCACCCAGCAGCCGTGTTTTATGAACTTTTACGTCGCTGAAAACCAGTTCTGCAGTGGCGCGGCTGTCGGCCATCCAGCGCCGGGTCCGTGTCAGTCCAGGGGCGCTTCCGTCGACGATAAACAGGCTGATACCGTCGGTACTGCCGGCTTCTCCTGCGGTGCGGGCGGCGACGATAATCTGATCCGCCGTATGGCCGTCGACCACGGTTACTTTTGTGCCGGTCAGTACAAAGTCATTGCCGTCTGCATTGGCCTTCAGGGCAGTGTTGGCCGGCCGGTGATGACTGTTTTCATCAACGGCCAGTGCGAGGGTTTTTTCACCACTTGCGACGGCGGGCAGGAGGGTTTGCTTTTGCTCGTTAGTGCCGCCCAACACAATGGCTGAGGCACCGAGTACCACCGTGGAAAACAAAGGGGAGGCGGTTAGGGTGCGACCTGTCTCTTCGATGACAGCCCCCAATCCCATATAGCCAAAGTCGAGGCCGTCGTACTCTTCTGGCAGGACCATGCTGGCCCAGCCCAGTTCGACCATTTGTTTCCACAGCGCGCTGTCGTAACCGGTTTCGTTTTTCTCGTCGCGAAGCTTGCGCAGGGCGGATACGGGTGCGCTGCTATTGAGAAATTCCTTGGCAGTGTCTTTGAGTAGACGCTGTTCTTCATTCAGTACCAGAGGCATTGTTTTAACTCCTGCTGTCTGCGCTTAGTCGGGCAGACCCAATACGCGTTTGGCGATAATGTTCAACTGTACTTCCGAGCTGCCGCCGGCGATGGACAGGGCTTTGGAAAATAGCCAGCCGCGTGTGGCAAGCAATTCATCCGAGTTAAAGCCTTCGCCTTCCCAGCCCAAGCCTTGAGTGCCCAGCATGGCCAGCAGGGTTTCTTCCCGTTCTTTGGTGCACTCAGTGCCTACGTATTTCATGATCATAGGTATGTTGCCTTCCCCGGCACCGCTCATCTTTTCTTCGAAGGAGCGGAAATGGGTGAGCCCCAGAGCCCGGTATTTCATTTCGTGCTTAACCAATTGTTCGCGCAAGGCGGCGTTGGCCACTTTTCCGCTGGCATCTGTGCCCACGTAATCCAGAGCTGCCTGCACTGGCGTCAATTGGGTGCCGGCCGGCGTTTCCTGTTCGGACATCAGCTTGCGCTCGTGCTTGAGCAGAGCTTTAGCCACTGACCAGCCTTTATTCAGTTCGCCGACGAGGTTTTCTTTGGGAACCTTCACATTATCGAAGAAAGTCTGGCAGAACTCCGACTCACCACTGATAAGTTCTATCGGTGTGGCGCTGACCCCATCGCTTTCCATGTCGATCAGGAGAAAGCTGATGCCTTCCTGCTTTTTTACGTTGGGGTCAGTGCGTACCAGGCAGAAAATCCAGTCGGATTTGTCGGCGTTGGTGGTCCAGATCTTGGTGCCATTCACCAGAAAGTGGTCGCCCTTGTCTTCCGCCTTGCACTGCAGGCTGGCTAGATCAGAGCCTGCACCCGGCTCGGAATAGCCCTGACACCAGCGAATCTCGCCGCGAACAATTTTGGGAATATGTTCCTGCTTCTGTTCCTCGTTGCCGTATTCGAGCAGGGCAGGACCCAACATCCAGATGCCGATATCCAGCAGGGGGGTGCGGCAGCCGAGCTTTTTCATCTCGTCTTTGAGCACTTTGGCTTCGGCGTCGCTCAAGCCGCCGCCGCCATACTCTTTTGGCCAATCGGGTACGGTCCAACCCTTATCGCGCATCCGCTCGAACCAGATTTTGGCATCTTGGCTGGGAAAGGTCTGATTGCGTCCGGCCCATACCTGTTCTTCACGGCTGGCCGGTTTACGTTGGGATTCCGGGCAGTTGGCTTCAAGCCACTCGCGGACTTCCTGGCGGAAGGATTCGAGCGTGTCCATTGGGGATCTCCTACTGGGATCGCCCCGCCGACTACATTTTTAAAGCTCAGGGAATCAATACCTTGAGGAAAAAAGAAGGCGCGGGCCGATCGTATGCCATCATCACAAATTCAATGCTGAAAGCTTAGCGGAGCGGCCCTTAAACTCAAGGGTGAATCAAGGCAGCTTTATTGGCAATTTCGGTCAGTACACGGTCATGAGATGGGAGCCGAGCCCGGCGCCCCAATGGCTCACCTGCTGCCTTAGGCCGTTCCAGGCCAGAGAAGTGGCTGTGGTGTGGCGGTAGTGTTCGCTGTCGAGTGCGAGCTCCGCGTCACATTGTGCCATGAGTTGCTCGCCAGACACACTGTCGCGCAGGCGCGTGTGTAGGTGGAGTTGGCCAGTATCGGTTGTCAGATCTTCAACATTGATACTGAGGCTGGCTACGGCATCGCCAGGTGCGTTGGCGCTGCGCCAGCCGAGACGCTCGAGCCACTCCTGTTCGATCGCGCTACGAATAAGTTTGCGCAGCGTGCCTTGTTCCTGATGGCTGAGTGATTCGGGATTGTTAAAGGAGATATCTTCAATCCATACAAATCGGTAAGAGTCAAAAGCCGTACTGTCCGTTATATAGAGGGAGGCTGCCGGTATTTCGCGTGCGCCCGGAAAAGCGCAGTGCGGGGTTGCTGCCATAACGGCTGCAGGCATGAGCAACGCGGCGCTGAGTGCCAGGGTAAGACGCATGGACAGGGACATTGGGCTCTCCTTTATTTGGTTTTTGTTATCGCCAGCGCAAAAGTACAAGAGATTAAACTCAGCATGGTTGACCCGCTTCACAGCGAGGGGCATGGTGATCACGTTTTTTTGGTAGTTATTCACAATCTGGAGAAGGCTTGATGAAACGATTTGATGGCAAGGTGATTTTGGTGACTGGTGCGGCGTCGGGAATTGGCGAAGCTGCTGCCTATCGTCTTGCTGAAGAAGGTGGCAAGGTTTTCTGCACGGATATCAATGAAGAAGCGCTAAGCGCAGTCGCTGAAAGAATCAGGGCGCAGGGTGGGGAAGCGATTGCCCATCGCCTCGATATCAGCTCAGAAACAGACGTGAATAACTGCGTGGCCGAATGCATTTGTGCCTACGGTCAGCTGGATACGGTGGTCAATATGGCGGGCGTGTTACGCTTTGATAACTGCCATGAGCTTGCGCTGGCGGATTGGCAACGGGTTATTGATGTCAACCTGACCGGCACGTTTCTACTGTGTAAGGCGACGTTGCCGGAATTGCTCAAAACCAAAGGTAATATTGTGAATGCCGCCTCGACTGCTTCGCTCAGTGGTCTGCCTTGGGGCACGGCTTACGGGGCTAGTAAAGGTGCGGTGTTGTCGATGACGCGCACAATTGCGGTGGAGTATGCCAAGCGTGGTGTGCGCGCGAACTGTGTTTGCCCTGGTGATATTTCGACCAATATGGCAGCAAATGTCACCTTCCCGGCAGATGCCGATATGGCCTTACTGGGAAGAATCAGTTCGCTTACCGGGCCTAAAGAACCCAAGGTAGTGGCGGGTGTCATTGCCATGCTGGCATCTGAAGATGGGGCGCATATTACCGGTGAGCATATCCGAGTAGACGGCGGAACCCTGTCCTGAGCTAACGTTTTCGCTGTCGGGCAGGTACGGTGTGTTTCCGAGCAGACCGCGCCTGTTGGTCAGTGTCTCCCGTCGCCCGCGCAATAGTGCTATCGTTCGGTTATCAATACCGCACGGATAACAACAATGACTGACTACCTGCTGGCTATCGACCAGGGCACAACCAGCTCACGCGCTATCGTTTTTGATAAACAGGGTGCCATCTGTGGCTTGGGGCAGCAGGAGTTTGCCCAGCATTTTCCCGCAGATGGCTGGGTTGAGCACGAGCTGGAAGATATCTGGGCGTCAACGCTCGCGGTTTGCCGTCAGGCACTGGCGGCGGCGGGCATTGAGGCGCGGCAGATCGCGTCCATCGGTATCACTAACCAGCGAGAAACCACAGCATTGTGGGAGCGCGATACCGGCAAACCCTTGGGGCGGGCGATTGTCTGGCAGGATCGTCGCACCGCAGCTCAATGCGAGCGTTTGCGCGCAGAGGGTGTGGAAGCGATGGTGTCGCGACGTACAGGTCTATTGCTCGATCCGTATTTCTCTGGCACCAAATTGGGCTGGATGCTGGATAATATTCCCGGCGCCAGAGAAAAGGCGGAACGCGGGCTATTGGCTTTTGGTACGATCGACACTTTCCTGTTGTGGCGTCTCACGGGGGGGAAAGTTCACGCAACCGACGCCACCAACGCATCGCGTACGCTGTTATACAACATCCATCGACACTGCTGGGATGATGAGCTGCTGTCGTTGCTGAATATTCCTGCCGCAGTGTTGCCTGAAGTTAAAAACTCCGCCGACGATTTCGGTACTACCAGCCCGGAATTATTTGGCGCCGCAATTTCGGTGGGGGCATTAATTGGTGACCAGCAGGCGGCGACGGTTGGTCAGGCCTGCTTTGCGCCGGGCATGGTGAAGAGCACCTACGGCACGGGCTGCTTTGTGATGCTCAAT
>NZ_JBFJTH010000003.1:0-52117 GCF_041625495.1 Litorivivens sp.
AGCGCCATGGTTCAGGTTCTCGGTGTGACTGTGACTACGTTGAGTGCGGGTTTGCTCAGTCCCGTGCTAGGTGTTGCGGTTGACCGCCTGCCATTGAAATGGCTAATGAGTGGCTCCGCACTGTGGTTCTGTAGCGGTTTTTTCGCGATGTCCTGGACATCGGCCATGTGGCAAGTATTGCTGGTTTATGCGGTTTTCATGGCGCCGGCAACGGTCTTATTGGGCTCGATGGCCAGCGCTGGCCTGTTGTCTCGTTGGTTCAATCATCAGCGTGCCCGGGCACTGGGCGTGGCGGCGACCGGTGTGGCCGTTGGTGGTTTGTTGCTGCCCCCGTTGTTGCAGTGGTTGATTGAGCTCTTTCAGTGGCGAGTGGGGCTGCGGTATTACGGTGCTGCGCTCGCGCTAGTAATGCTTCCCGTAGCCTGGGGCCTGATAAAAGGGCAGCCTTCAGCTGCTGAACTTGCTCAAGAACCAGGCGTTGATGAGCACCATGATCCGAAGCACCGCACGCAGCCGAAGGCGCTCAATTTACGCGACAGTAGTTTCTGGCTGTTGGCCATATCGTTAGGGTTTATTTTCTGCGGTCCCATTGCGCTCACCAGTAACATGCTGCCGTTGTTGGTGAGTAAAGGCATCGACGCCAGCACTGGGGTGTTTGTTTTATCGTTGGTGGCGATAGCCAACTTTGCGGGCAAAGTGTTGGTGGCCTGGCGCGGTGACAGAGTGCCCCATCATTATGCGTTGTCCGCTATTCTGGCCACTCTGGGTTTGGCAGCGTGGGTGTTTGTAGAGGCACAAAGTTTTGCGGGCTTTGCACTGGCGGGGATGATGGTAGGGGTATCGGCGGGCGGCACCGCACCTTTGTGGAGTCTTACGCTGTCACGATTGTATGGTAGCACTCAGGTCGGCCGTGCGATGGGGATGATGCGATTGGCGATAATGCCCTTCACGCTCAGCGCGGTGCCCTTGCTTGGCTGGGTGTTTGATCGAACCGGTAGTTATGATTCTGGCTTTACTGCATATGTTGGCTTGGCCGCGCTGGGTAGTATATTCATTTTATTTACTGGTCGCCGTCATGCTGCCGCGACCATTGCGCCTCTACCAAGATCTTGATATCGCGTGATACCCACTCGCCGCTGGGATCTGATTCCATGCCCATGGGGATATTGGCCCGATCAATGGTCAGTTCACCAGAAATACGTACAGAGTCATTGTTGATGCGCAGTGTTAATGGTTCAAGTATGAGTGCCTGACCCTTGATGGTCAGCACGCCGTGAAGATCAAAATCGCCGTTGTCGCGTGCGGTAATTGCCGTGCTCTGAAAGGTGGCGAAGGGGTGTGTGCTCACGTCAAACCACTCTGGCTCAGGGAGCGTACGGTTATGCAGGGGCACGCCATCGCTGGCCGAGCCCGTATCGACCACGACCAGCACAGTGCCAGCATCTGGGTTGTTGAGCGGCAGATGCAGCTTGCTTACCCAGTGTCCGAATCTGCCGGTAAAAGGGCGTCCGGCGTGGCTGCCACTGAAACCAATGTAGCTTTTTTCGGTGATTAGCTGCCAGCTGCTGGTGAGTGCCAGCGACGCCGTCGTGGTTGAGTCTTGCAGGCGCTGAAGCTGCTGTTCAATGGCTGGCGCGGTTTGGTTTTGCGGCTGTCTTTCAATGGCAATTGCAATGAATGCGACACTGGCCGCCAGCACGAGCAGAGCTCTTGTAGCACCGGCCCGGCCGTTGCTGGGCAGGGTGGATTTGTCTGCCGACGACAGTGCCGGAATCATACGGGCCAGTATATCGTCCCGTAGCATAAGGTGGTGTCGGAAGGCGGCAGCTACGTGTAGAACCAGCAGCAGGATAAAAACCGAGCTCAGTATTTCGTGGGCTTGCAGGGTCGTACCGGCAATGGCTTGTCGAGCAGTATCGTCTTGGGTGTTGAGGGCGAGTAAATGAGGAACCTCGAACAAACCAAACCACAGTGTGGGCACGGTCATCGGGGCATCACCACGCCATTGAGTCGACACGTACAGCCAGCCGCTCAGTGGTAGACCGAGCATAAGTGCGTAGAACAAGCCGTGTGTTGCGCTTGCAGCGAAGCGCTCCCAGGGTGGAGTGTGTGGCGGTAAAGCCGGCGCCGGGTGCAGCAGTCGCCAGCTGAGACGCAACAGGCTCAATGCCAGCACACTCAGACCGATGGATTTGTGCCACTGAAAAGCGTTTGCGGCAGTGTTGCGGCTTGCGCTGTCGTTTAGCGCGTCGCCCATCCACCAGCCGAGCCCCAGATTGATGATAATCAGCGCCGCGATCAGCCAGTGAAAAGCTATCGCGACGCGGTTGTAGCGCACCACGGTTACTGGGTTCCTGTCAGTTTACGATGCCGGCTTTTCAACAACCTGATGCAGTTCGCCTTCAAATAGGACCGTTACAGTGTCACTGATCAGGGGCGGGTTGGTCAGATGTGTCATGCCAAATTTGGAACGCTCAAAGGTGCCGCTGACGGAAAAGCCCAGAGCACCGAAGCCAAAGAAAGGGTGCTGTGCAACCTGGCCAACCAGTTCTGCGGTGAGGGTCACCGGGTGCGTTTGACCAAGCAGTGTGAGCTTGCCGTCAATCTTCAATTTGCCATCACCGGTTGGTGTGATGCTGGTGGACTGATAGGTAATTTGAGGGTGTTCTTGTACATTCAGAAATTTGGGGCTTTGGCTCAGGTCTTCTTCCCAGCTTTTGTAAGGCGATTGTTTGTGGGTTGCCACGTAGTCGCCGTCGTAATCTGTTGCAATAGAGCTCGGGTCTATTTCCACTCGCAGTGACGAAGCGGCCAGGTTGTCTGGTTGAATGTCGGCGCTTACCTCGAAGTCAGTAAAACGCATGACATAATTTGACAGTCCAATATGCGTGACGCTGAAGTTGAGGCTGGAGTGGTAAGGGTCATTCTTGTATTGACCTGCCGGTACCACCAGGCGGAGAGGTTCTGCTTCTGCTGAGGCTTGTGGTGCTGGCTCGCTCGACTTTGAGCAACCTGTCAGGCTGACGACTGCCACGATCAGTGCAATCGGTAATAGGTGCAGTTTGTGCATTCTGGTTTCCTTATTCATGTTATTGCCCGTCAATCTTTGGGTTGTGTTTGCCAATTAATTCGACAGGTTAGTGTGCTCAAAGAGCTGTTTGCTGGCAACTGTCGAGTGATGAATTGTGACCTGAGCGAATGTCTAAATGATGATTGTTTAGACAACACTGTGTTGACTAAACGGCACGAGGTGCGGACAATCCACAAGTGCTAATCAACAGCGATGATAACTGAGGGGGTAAACCTATGGCGCGACGACGTGACAAAGCTGCAACGCGGGAAGCAATTCTGGAGGCTGCCCGTACAGTCCTGTCATCGGATGGCCCCGATGCGCTGAGTTTAACGAAAGTCGCGAACCTTGCGGGTATAAACCGTGGTACAGCGTACCAGCATTTTGAAACCCGGGAGGAGCTGATCAAGGCGACGGTCGAATGGGTCAGTAACCACCTTTCCACCACGATTTTTGGCGAAGTTGGGGTTGATGAGTCCGGGCACTGGGAGGGCGGTGCGAGTGACCGCCCCCTCTATGAAGTCGTCGAGGGTCTGGTGGATTTTGCGGTGGATAATCCGGCCCTTTGCCGCATATGGCTCTTTGAAGTGCTGGCGGCGGACAATCCGGGCGAAGACCGCTTTTTCCGCCAATTTAAGGAGTCTACTCGTGAGATGGCCGAAAGTGAGATTGCCCAGGAAGGCATAGACCCCGAAGCCTTGTCGGTGCTTATGCTGGCTGGTTACTTCTTGTGGCCGGTATGGGTGGATTCACATGCCAAAACAAAAAAAGAACGGGAAAACATGAAAACCCGCATGCGTCGCGAAGTGTTGCGTCTGTGTTTGTTCGGTGTGGTCAAGACAGACAGCAATCAGCATATTCTCGATAATGTGCGAGAACGTGAAAAAGCGCGCACCGGTAAAGCGTGGGATTAATTCGCCGATGCCCGCCACGTCGGGCATCCAACACACGATAATAAGAGTTTATATAGCGATGTCTAAATCGACCGCTCCAACCGATGACAGCGTTCAGTTCAGCACGGGTTATTCAAACTATGTGCTCGCGGTGCTGTTTATTGTTTATGTTGTTAACTTTATTGACCGTCAGGTTCTCTCGGTTTTCATAGGACCTATCAAGGAGGAATTTGGCGCCTCGGATACGCAGATGGGGTTGCTGGTCGGGTTTGCCTTTGCCCTGTTGTATACCATTGCGGGTATCCCCATTGCCCGCTGGGCAGACAAGGGTAGTCGGCGCAATATCATTGCCATCGGTTTGACTGTGTGGAGCGCCTTTACGGTGCTATCAGGGTTTGCAAAAAGTTTTGGTCAGCTCGCCATCGCCAGGGTTGGTGTGGGTATTGGTGAGGCTGCGGGCTCGCCCCCGGCACATTCGCTCATTGCTGACTATTTTCCGGTTAGCAAACGCGGCACTGCACTTGCCATATACGCTGCCGGAGCCTTTGTTGGCGGCGCCATCGCATTTTTGTGCGGTGGCTATTTACGTGAGTTTTTTGATTGGCGAACAGCGTTTATCGTGGTGGGCGCGCCGGGTCTGTTGATCGCACTGCTAGTTCGTTTCACCGTAAAAGAGCCGCCGCGTGGATACTCCGAACAACGCACTGGCGAGAACGCGAGCTCCACGCTTAAGGAAACGCTGGTCTTTTTGTGCGGTAGCAAGGCCTGGGTGTTTATGATGGCGGGCTATTCATTATTGTCATTGACCGGTTATGCGATTCTGATGTGGGGCTTTGAGTTCCTGGCCCGTATCCACGGCATGAACCCCATCAGCACCGGGCAGCTAATGGGTATTGTTATCGGTGTCGGGGGTAGTTTGGGGGCATTGATTGGTGGTCGTCTGGTAGACAAGATGAGTCTGATCAAAGTTTCCCGTGCGGTCAGTGTACCAGCCTTGATTACACTGGCTGGGTTGCCCGTGGGGGCGGTCTTTTTAATGTCGCAGACACAGACCATGGCAATGTGGACCTTTCTGCCGTTTTTCCTGATGCTCAATATCTATATTCCGGCGATGTTCAGTACCAATCAAAATCTGGCCAAGCTGGATATGCGGGCAACCGCTTCAGCGATTATGCTGTTTATTGTGAATATCGTAGGGGCCGGCGCCGGGCCGCTACTGGTTGGAGCGCTGAGCGATGTTTTTGCCGCGGAGCACGGCATTGAATCGATTCGCTACGCTCTGCTGTGTGCTGTTGGTTTGGGCGTGATCGGTGCATTGCTGCTGTTGTATTGCAGTCGCTATCTTGAGGAGGATCTAAAGCGTGCCCATAGCGCAGCGGTCGAGTAGCTACTGACCAAACACCATTTTCTCACTGAAATAGCTGATCAACATCAATCGCCGCTTGCGCCAGGATGCGCGTAGGCCAAACCGTTGTCCCCAGTTGTAGATGGGGCCAGCAGAGAGCTTGGCCAATCCAGTGGCGGCGACAGCCTCAGGTGCGGCCAGATTCTTAGGCGGTTTTTTGCCTTTCTCTTCCAATAATTGATGAAAAGCGGGTGTGTCTGTGGTGGTGAGTACCAGATGTAATACGTCGACATTGTGGGGCTTGAGTTCCGCCCATAAAGACTCGGTGAAGCATAACTGAAACGCTTTGACTCCGGTGTATGTCGCCATATAGGCGCCCCCGCCGTAGCAGGCCCCGGAGCCTACGATCAAAATCCCGCCGCGCTTTTTTACCCGCATTTCGCTGGCAAAATGATGCACACACGCCAGTGGCGTAACAACGTTTAGCATCGTCAGTTGCTGCCAATTGTCGATTGTTTTGTCGAGAAAGTGCGCGCCATTAGGGTCGGCGCCGGCGTTGCAGACCAATAGGCCAATATGGCGTTCACCGCATGCCTGTTTGATTTTGTCGACGGCATTGGGTTGGCTCAGGTCTGTGCTGGCGACGATACAGTCAACGCCAAACTCCGCACGAATTTCATCAGCAAGGGCCTGTAGCGGCTGCTGCCTTCGTGCCACAAGAACACTCGGTAAGCCTTGCGCTGCGAGTTGCCTGGCGAACGCTCGGCCAGTGCCCTCGGAAGCGCCCATAATTAATGCCCAGGGCCCATACTTTTCTGCGAATGTCATAGCGGTGCTCGGTTTTTTTCGTTCATGGTGGTGGCAGAGTGTAGCCTTTGTGATTGTGGCAGTAGAGGTGAAATGATGTCGAAAGGTGGACACAGCGAGCCGTTGGTTGCTTCTCGCAGGTAATCAACACAGGTGTTTAAATATCTTCAATTTGCCAGCGTCACGCGGTACAGTGGGCGTAGCGAATTGACTGCAGAAACGGGGTGACAGAATTATGCAGGTTGCAATTATTACAGGTGCTGGTGGCGGCATTGGTTTTGCGACAGCGCAAAAATTGTATGACATGGGCATTGCAATTGTCGGTGTAGGGCGCGATCGGGAAAAGCTGAAAAAGCTGGAAGCGGCGCTGGGAAATGATACTGAGCGAGTAGCCACTGTGTCGGTGGATATTGCGGCCGAAGACGGGCCTCAGACAATTGTTAAGCTGGCCGTTGAACGGTTCGGGCGGATAGACTACCTGATCAACAATGCGGGTATCGGTAGCCCGAAGCCCTTACATGAAACAGACGATGAAACCCTTGATCGTTTTCTGGGAATCATGCTGCGGGCGCCATTTCGCCTGGCGCGGGATGTAATTCCTCACATGAAGCCGGGCTCGGCCATTATCAATGTTACCTCCACCTTTGCGGTGGTGGGTGGTCGACGTGGTGGCGCCTATTCCGCTTCTAAAGGCGGGCTGCAATCTCTCACGCTGCATATTGCCTGCGAATATGGCGCGCAGGGTATACGCGCCAACTGCGTGGCGCCGGGCGTGACGGCGACGGATATGGTGCGTGAGCGGATGAATGATCCGGATTTTGTGCGAATGAACGTGGATATGACGCCGTACCCGCGATTGGGGGAGGCTGAGGATATCGCGAGCACCATTGCATTCTTGTGTTCCAAGGGCGGCGAATACATCAATGGACAGACGATCGTTGTCGATGGCGGATGGTCGTCCACTAAATATCTATCGCCGGAAGCGATGGCTGCTAAGTAATCCAGTCCGACCGAGTCGTCTTCTTGGAAAGCTAGCGACAACTAAAAACGCCAGGCTATGCGCCTGGCGTTTTTGTGTCTTGCTTAACTTTTAAGCCGCTTCAAAGGACTCCTCGCCCTTAAGCTTGGTGCGCAGCATCATGCGCCCTGAGTTGGGGTCATAGGGCGTTGCCCGGTGCATGGTGCCGGTGTTATCCCACATTACGGTGTCGCCTACGGTCCAGGTGTGGCTGTAGGTGAATTGCTCCTGTGTGGCCCATTCACGCAAGCGTACCAGTAGTTGGGTGCTTTCCATGTGATCCATGTCCAGCACGTGGTGTGCTGTGGCACCTATCACCAGCGATTTTCGGCCAGAGGCGTGTTTCCAGACCAGCGGTAAGTTGTTTTCGCCGATACGCATCATTTCCTGAACTTTTTGCAGTGGCGGCTCTGGGTCGTAGTAGAACAGTGTCGCCCATGCCGAGTGGCTCACGCGCAGTTTTTCGATGGCTTTTTTATCGTCATCGGATAGAGCGTCGTAGGCAGCGTAGGTGTTGCAAAATTCGGTATTGCCTCCTTCTTTCGACAGCACTCGGCCGCTGAGAATAGATGCAAAGACGGGTACTTTGCTCATGGTGCCATCGATGTGCCAGTACATGGAACCTTTCAGGTAGTCCGCTTTGACATTGGCGCTGCTATCAAGCGTCACCTTGTAAAGCAGCTCGCCGTCCATTTCGGGTGCCATGGTGCCCAGCGTTTCGGTAAAGGCCACCTGTTCTTCTTCGGTGAAGTCGATTTTCGGAAATACGAGTACGCCTCGCTGTTCAATCAGTTCGCGAATATCTGCAGCGAACTCGCCGCTGAGCAGCTGAGCTTTACTGAGGCCGATCTTGCTGCCGATATGATCTTTCAGGTTGGTGGCTTTAAGCTTTTCATGCAAGGCTGTAGTCATGGTGTCGATCCTGTGTGCGGTGTTACAAAACGGGTTTAGTCTTTGATGTATCTGTCGATTTCCTGATGCATATTCAGGATGATCTTTTCATAGTAATCCGCCAACCAAATTTGCTTTGCGCCCTGGGTATGGAGGCCTTTCTGAATGCGTGGAATATTCGCGAAATCCTGTCGTGGGATCTGCAGAAACTGTGCGGGATCATGTACGTCTGTCATTTTCTGCACTTCAGCGCGTTTGGGTTTTTCGGCGGCTGGCAATGTTTTGGTGGAATAGATTTCGAAGATGCAGGAGTTTGGATCAAAGCCATTGGGGCGAACCCGGTAAATCATGGTATTGCCGGCCTGGGGCAGAATCATGAGATTGGGGAAGATAAAAATTTCGCCGCCCCATTGCGCTAATACCTGCGGTTCGGGTTTGGGCATGGGACGCTGCTGTTTGGCCGCCGTTTCGTAAAGTGCTTTCATATATTCCGCACCGAGCGACGAACCCTCTGGAATGGGTTTTCCTTTTAGTGAGCGCACTAACGCTACATCTTCAGCCAGTACCATGGCATCCATGCCTTCGACCAGCAAGTTGAGTCGGTCAGCCATTAGATCTACTGGATCGCCTTCAACGCGGACGTGACCGGCCATGGGTGTTTTTTCGCCACCAAGAAAGCGACCGTGGCCGTGTTCAAAGGTTTCGTATAGGTGGTCCAGATGGCTGTAGTGTGGTGGTGGCGTGGCGACATCGTCGCCAAAGATGAAGTCGGCGCCTTCCTTCTCCAATTGTGGGTGCGTTGCGGGAACGTGGTAGCCCTCGAGGAAGGCTTCTACGGCGACTTTCCAGTTGGCCGGTACTTCAACAGATTTCCACCAGTAGTGATGCATGTCGCCGATGGCGAGATCTTCAGTAAGTTGTTTGACTGGTGCGATGAAATCGGCAAACGAGCTGGGGTTTTTTCCTGGGTAGATAAAAACGAAACCGGCCCAGATCTCAACCGGTACCTCTTTCAGGGCAACGTCTTCATCTTTGAGTTTGCCGTCTCTGAACTGTTGGCGCTCCAGTACGTACTGGTTTTTGCCGGCTAGATCCCAGCGCCAGCCGTGGAAAGGGCAAATGATTCGGCATTTTTCAAAGCTGCCCGCATCTTCGGCCAGGGCGGTGCCACGATGTGGGCAGGCATTGTGATAGGCCTTGACGGTGTTCTCGTCGACCCGTACCACCATGATGGAGTGATGGCCTATATCGTAGACGGTGTAGTCGCCAGTTTCGGGAATTTCATCCAAGCGTGCCGCAGCTTGCCAGGTGTTGCTCCACAGACGTTCGTGCTCGAGGCGGGCAAATTCAGGGTCGGTGTAGCGGCCGCTGCGAATGCCATGCTCCAGCGTTTTCCAGGATTCTGGCCAGTTGTCTGATGCAATCTTGTTCATAGTTTTCGCCTTTGCCTTGGTTCTGATTTCGCGTTGAGCGTGACAGGCGTTAGTTGTCCGTCTTGTGCATACTCAAGCATACCGTCGACGCATCATGGCTTCAATATTATATTTTTCAATTGTCCGTACAAATATATATTTAATGCCAGTAAACGCTATAAAACATGATTTAATAGTTAAATTAAATAAAAAATAGATATGGACATATTTTATCATTTGATGAACAGTGTTGATTATTATTAATATTGACACGCTTTGGCTAGTCTAGGCGAGTCCGGAATGGATTTTTCCGTCGGCGGGAGGACGGCTGCGGCTGTTGAGCCTCGCTTTGTCACTTGGGTCAGGCAAGAAAATACAAGAGGGTAGGTTATGTCATTACACGCGACCCGCTATCCCGGTGGGGTAAATCCTGATATTGCACCGGGCTGGCAGCTTGAGCGTTTACTGCAGCCCAGCAGACTCTATGGCGCCAACGGCCTCCGTACGGGTGCTGACGGTCGACTATACGTTGCGCAGGTGTCTGGTAGTCAGATCAGCGCGATCGATGTGGATACAGGGCTGGTGGAAAGCATCAGCCCAATGGGCGGTGACATTGTGGCGCCCGACGACCTCGCCTTTGACGCTGCTGGCAATCTGTTTGCTACGGAGATCACCGAAGGTCGCGTCAGTATGCTATCGCCAAGTGGCCAGAGTCGTGTTGTTTGCGGGGATATGCCGTGTGCCAACCCGATCACGATATATAACGGCCGCCTGTTTGCGGGGGAGTGTCGTCCCGAGGGCCGCATTATGGAGCTGGATCTGAATGGTGCACCACCGCGCATTATTCTGGAAAACGTGCCGATGCCTAATGCGATGGAAGTGGGGCCGGACGGCAAACTGTATTTTCCGGTGATGGGGGTCAATGAAATCTGGCGAGTAAGCCTGGATGGCGGGCAACCCGAAGTAGTTGCCACCGAGCTGGGTGTGCCGGATGCCGTCAAGTTTGACGCAGATGGATTTATTGTCAGTACCCAGGTGGGCAGTGGTCAGGTATTGCGTATTAACCTTGCGACCGGAGAGCGCGAAGTATTGGCGACAATCGCGCCGGGGCTGGATAACCTGAGTTTTATTGGCAAGCGGTTGTTTGTATCGAGCATTTCCGGGCAGGTTAACGAAATTCTCGGCGGTGGAAAATTGCGCTCGGTTATTCCCGACGGCATGCAATTTCCGCTCGGGCTGGCGGTGAACGAGGATGGCAATCTGTTTATTGCCGATGGCGGCTTCACCTACACGATGACGCCCGGTGGTGAGCCGCAGGTTGCAGGTATGCTTTTTTCACCGGGTTTTCCAGGTTATACCCGAGGCGTTGCAGCATCAGCTCCTGGTGAGTACGTCGTGACGACGGCCAATGGTCAGATTGCACGGTGGCAACCGGCAGGGCAGCGCAGCGACATTCTGGCAGAGGGTTTCGACCGGCTTTATGGCGTGGCGCTGGCTGGCGATACGGTATTTGCGGCAGATGCGGGCAGTGGGCGTCTGCTGGCTGTGCGCAACGGCGAAGTGTCTACGTTGGCCCAGGATCTTAAAGAACCGATGGGCGTTGCCGTGCACGACGACGCCGTGCTGGTCGCTGAAGAAAAAGCCGGTCGCGTGGTGAAAGTGGTCGGTAAGCGGGTTGAAACCGTGCTTGATGGTCTGCGTCAGCCGCAGGGAATACTGGTGCTGGGAGACCTGCTCTACATTGTTGATGTAGGTGCAAAATCTTTGATCGAACTAAACCTGTCCAGCGGCGCGCAGCGAACGCTGGCGCAGAATCTGCCGGTGGGTGCCCCCGATGGTGTGGTCCCCAAATTCCTGCAGGCGATTCCCCCTCTCTCCGGGCCAATGGGCCCTTTTGCAGGGATTGCCGCGGGCGCAGATGGAACCCTTTACCTTTCAGGCGATGCGGACGGCAGCGTTATTGCGTTGCGCCCGATTGTGTCCTGACCCGATTATTTTTTTTGGAGTAGCACTATGACGAAGCATACCCTCGATACATCTGATCTCGATGCACTGATGGGCAAGCCGATTGCGCCAGCGCGGATGAAAGAACCCTTGCACAACAATGATTTTCGTCGCTGGGTGCAGGCGATGCACTACCCGAACCTGCTGCACTACGATCACGACTTCGCAGCAGAAGGACGCTACGGCAAGCTGGTGGCACCGCAGTCTTTTGCGGTGGCAACCGATGACGGCCACGGTGCCGGCCCGGCTTGCGTCGGCAAAATTCCGGATTCTCACCTGATATTTGGCGGTGACGAGTGGTGGTTCTACGGCCCGCGCATTTTCGGTGGCGACGAAATTACTAACGAAAAAGTGCCCTTGGATTACAGCATTAAAGAAACAAGCTTTGCCGGCCCCACCTGTTTCCAGCGTGGTGACAACAACTACTACAACCAGGACGGGGACTTCATAGCGAAACAGCGCTCCACTGCCATTCGTTACAGCCGCGAGGCAGCGGTGGAAATGGGTGCAATGGAGCCGACTGAAGACCCGATCTGGACCCCGGAGCAGTTGGAAGATATCCAGTCGAAGAAATACGAATACATCAAGATGATGCACGACCTGGGGCATGGCAAGCGCTACTGGGACGACGTAAATGTTGGTGACGAGCTTCCCGTTCGTATTATCGGACCACACAGTATTGCCAGCTTCACCACTGAATGGCGCGCCTATCTGTTTACGATCTGGGGCGGCACCCATCGTCCCGGTATGGACATGGAGGCAATGGGCTTTACCGCAGAGTTTGCCGGCCATGAAAATGACCCGGTAATGGAGCGGGATAACCCTGAGCTGACTGATGGCGCCTATTTTGGTCCCTCGCGCGGCCATCTATTCCCGGAGTGGGCACACCGCATTGGTATGTCTCGCGCATACGGCTACGGCGCCTCGATGGGGGCTTGGGTGCTGGATTATCTGGCGGGATGGGCCGGCGAGTGGGGGCAGGTTGTCCACAGTAAAGCAGCGTACCGAGGCCCGGCATTTACGGGAGATATCACGGTTCTGTCTGCCAAAGTGGTTGACAAGAAAGTCGATGAAGAGGGCCGCAATATCATTCAGGTTGAATGCAAAATGGCTACGCAGACGGATTCGGTCATGGCCACGGCCACCGCAGAGATTGAGCTGCCGACGAAGTAAGGTCGCGAAGCTGGTTGGGGCGGCGGTTGTCTATCGCTGCCCCTTTTTGTTTTAGGCGGATAAAAGATTACGGAGAGCGGTCATGTCAGATTTGCAATTCGGTGGGCGCGTAGCGGTGATTACCGGCGCGGGTAGGGGGCTCGGGCGCGCTTATGCGCTCTTGCTTGCTGCGCAGGGCGCACGTGTCGTGGTTAACGATCCGGGCAGCAGTCTGCAGGGCGACGGCATGGATGTTGGGCCGGCTCAGTCTGTGGTTGACGAGATTGTGGCCAGCGGCGGGCAAGCTGTCGCCAATACTGATTCGGTCGCCACGCCCGAGGGAGGAAAAAATATTGTCGACGCGGCGATCCAGGCCTATGGGCAGATCGATATTCTGATTCACAACGCCGGTATTGTGCGACCGGCGTCTCTGCGCGATATGACATATCAGGATTTTAACGATGTGCTTGATGTGCATTTGCACGGCGCTTTTAACGTGGTTAAGCCAGCGTTTCCTTTAATGTGCGATGCAGGCTTTGGTCGAATAGTGCTTACCGGTTCTATCGGCGGTCTCTATGGCAATCACAAGCAGGCCAATTATGGCGTAGCCAAAGCCGGCATGATCGGGCTTTCCAATGTGGTTGCGCTGGAAGGTGATGAGCACAACGTAAAGTGCAATTTGATTATCCCGGGGGCGGTCACCCGGATGGCGGAAGGTATTGATACCTCTGCCTACCCACCCATGGAGCCAGAACTGGTGGCGCCGGTTGTCGGTTGGCTCAGCCATGACAGCTGCACTATCACCGGAGAAATGTTGGTATCCATCGCTGGCCGAGTGGCGCGCACTGCAATCGCCGAAAGTCGGGGGGTTTATCAACCTGCCTGGACCATGGCGGAGGTGGGCGAGCGCATCGATGAAATTCGCGATACCGCTGAGCCGCTTGTGTTTCCGGTGGTGCCTTCGGCCCACGTAGATCATATTCGCTACAGTTTTGCGATGGCATCGAAAGGTTAACGGTGCTGGATGTTTGCGGGCTGTGGCAGCGCGGGTGCGGCGCCGGAGCATCCAGCGCTATTCAATATATAAAAGTTAATTCAGTATTTGAAATGCCGATGGGTGTGTGGCATTGTGTACATCAACAACGCTGTTGATTAGCGGCGACTATGTATCGTTCTACTGAGCTACCGGTGAAACAATGGCCAAACTGACTGACTACACCTCCTACGCTGATGCACAGGCCCACGCCAGTTCATCAGCACTTTGGGAGTTGTTTGATGGTGACCGCGAGCACCTGAATATTGCCCACGAGTGCATGACCCGCCACGCAGATGGCAGCGGTCGCACCGCCGTTCGAATAGCCCATGCGGACGGGGCAGATGAGATCCTGAGTTTTGACGAAATTGCTGCGCGCTCTGCGCAGTTTGCCCATTGGCTGGTGGAAAAAGGCATCCAGCCGGGCGATCGAATAGCTTTTATGCTTGAGCCCTCGCTGCCCTTTTATACCAGTCTGTTTGGCGCAATGATGACTGGCGCCATCTCGGTACCGCTGTTTACCCTGTTTGGGCTGGATGGCCTTCGTCTGCGCGTGGATGACTGCAAACCAAAATTGCTGGTTACCAACGATGACAAATCAGATATTGCCCATCAGGTTGACGGGCTCGATATCGTAGTTGCCAACGACAATCTGCTTAATGAAATCAGCCAGTACCCAACGGTCTTTGAAACCCGCACCAAGGCCTCCGATCTTGCGGTATTCCAATACACTTCCGGCACTACTCGCGAGTTACCGGCGGCAGTAAAGCATACCCATAAGTCACTGGTTACCCTGATGTTCGCGGCGCTCTATGGCACTGGTATTCGGCCGGGCGATGAGTACTTCTGTCCTTCGTCGCCCGCGTGGGGGCACGGTCTTTGGCACGGCACACTTGCACCGTTAGCTTTGGGTGTTACCACCGGTACTTTCGCGGGTCGCTTTGACGCAGTGCGTCTAATGAAGGCATTGCAGGATTACAAGATCACCAATATGTCTGCGGCAGCCACCCACTACCGAATGATGAAAAACTCCGGCAAGGGTGATGACTTTAGCTTCGCGATCAACAAGCTTTCTTTCACGGGAGAACCTTGCGATCCGGGCACCCTGGAATTTATTGACGAAACCTTCAAGGTGCCGGCCTGCAGTATGTATGGCACTACCGAAATCGGCGTAGTGCTGGTCAATTTCCCCGGCGCTCAGGACTACGATGTAAAGCCCGGTTCGCTAGGGAAGCCTATTCCCGGCCTGAAGCTGCAGGTGCAGCGCAGCGACGGCACAGAAACGGATGCCGATGAAGTAGGCGAATTGATGCTCTGGAAGCGCGACCACTGGGAGACAACCAAAGATCTGGCCCGTCGCGACCAAGACGGCTATCTCTACCACTGCGGGCGTGCCGATGACGTGATCATTTCTGCCGGTTGGACCATGAGTGCCGTCGAAATTGAAAACACCATGCTCAAACACGATGCGGTGGATGAAGTTGCGGTTATTGGCGTACCTGATGAAACCCGTGGCCAAGTAGTAAAAGCGTTTGTTGTCGGCAAGCAGCAAGGCAGCGACGCATTGATTAAAGAGCTGCAGGAATTTACCCGGAGCCGCCTGGCCCAGCATGAATTCCCGCGCATTGTTGAATTTGTGAGTGAACTTCCCAAAACGCCGGCAGGCAAAGTTCACCGCAAGATCTTGCGTGACCGCGAAACAGCGAAAGCTGCAGCGGCCGCCGGCGTTTAAACTTAGGAGAGGAAAATGGCAGAGAACAAATTCCCCAAAATCACCGAAGAAGGTCTGGAATCCCTTCGCAAGCGTATCGGTGTAAAAATTGAAAATACGATCGAGCCTTGGAACTACGAAGCTACTCGAGACGCGATCCGTCATTACGCCCACGGTATTGGTGATGACAACCCGCTGTGGTGTGATCCCGAGTATGCCAAGAACACGAAGTACGGTGAACTTGTTGCGCTGCCCAGCTTTATGTTTACCACCAGCCGTATTATTTCTGGTTACTGCGGTGGTCTGTCTGGCGTGCATGCCATGTGGGCGGGTGCAGACTGGAACTGGCACAAGCCGGTAATGCGTAACGATTCCATTCGCACAGAAGCCTACCTGAAAGATCTGGTAGAGCATCAGACTAAGTTTGCGGGTCGTTCGTTCCAGCAGATTTACCATGTTGATTTTTACAACCAGCATGGTGATCTGGTAGCCGACGCCGATAGCTGGGTCTTTCGAACCGACCGCGACGAAGCGCGAGAGCGTGGTACTAAATACACTGACGTAAAAGGCAAGGTTGAACCGCATACGGATGAGCAGCTGGCTCAGTGGAGCAAGCTTTACGATCAGGAAGAAATTCGCGGCGCAACCCCCCGCTATTGGGAAGATGTGCAGGAAGGCGAAGAATTGCCTACCATGATGAAAGGTCCCATGACAGTGACCGGCTTTATCTGTTACGCGCAGGGTTGGGGTGGTCTGTATATTCGGGCCAACAAGCTGGCTTACAAAATGCAGCAGAAGCATCCCGGTACGGGCATCAAGAACCGCTTCAATGTGCCGGATTGCCCTGAGCGTGTTCACTGGGATGAAGACTTTGCTCTGCAGGTTGGTGCACCCGGCGCCTATGATTATGGCCCCGAGCGAACTTCCTGGTTGACTCACCATTGCACGAACTGGATGGGGGACGACGGGTTCCTGACCAAACATAAAAGCCAGATCCGCCGTCATAACCCCGATGGTGATGTGATCTTTATTAAGGGGCAGGTGACACGCAAGTTCCAGGAGAACGGCAAGTGCTTTGTGGAAATCAGCCAGCGTGCTGAAACACATCGTGGCGAGCTGTCTGCCACCGGTGCTGCTATTGTTGAGCTGCCATCCAAAGGCTGATCAGCGCCCGCTCGCAAGAGCGGGTTTATAGAATTTACAGGGATGGTTCCTTACGGGGAGCCGTCCTTTTTTGCCATCTGTGGTGGTGAGATTTCCCCCGTACAGAGAAGTACGGTAAAGGACGATAATGACAACAGAACGTGGCTGGGCTGGCCCCTTACAAGATGTCCGTGTACTGGATCTGACTCGGGTTCTGGCTGGCCCTTCGGCGTCGTTGGCGTTGGCCGATCTCGGTGCAGAGGTGATCAAAGTAGAGCCCCCGGGCAGCGGTGATGAAACCCGCACATTTCCGCCTTTTCGCGACGGTGAAAGCCACTACTACCTCGCTATCAATCGCGGCAAAAAAAGTATTGTTATCGATCTGAAAACCGAAGAGGGCGTACAGCTGGTCAAAGATTTGGCGGCCAAGTGCGACATCCTGATTGAAAACTATCGGCCCGGTGTAATGGATCGCCTGGGATTGAGTTATGAGGTCTTGTCCGCGATCAACCCCGGTCTGATTTACTGTGCGATTTCCGGTTTTGGGCAAGATGGCCCGTTGCGGGACCGTCCTTCTTTTGACATTGTTTTGCAGGCTATGTCCGGTGCCATGAGTGTCAATGGTGAACCGGGTGGATTGCCCACCAAACTCGGTATTCCACTGGGTGATCTGATCGGGGGTATCAATGGCCCGATTGCGATTCTCGGTGCCTTGCACGAACGCAATACTACCGGTAAAGGTCGACTTATTGATATTAGTCTGATGGACGGCATGATGGGTATGCTGGGCTATCTGGCTCAGCTCGCATTTTTTACCGGCGAAGATCCCAAGCCGGTCGGATCTCAGCACCCTAACCTAGTACCTTATGGCGCGTTTCCCGCAAGTGATGGATCAATCATCGTTGCGTGTTTGACCAATAACTTCTGGGGGCGCATATGCAAGGCTATAGCCCAGCCTGAGCTGGAAAACGACGGGCGCTTTAACACCATCGAAAAGCGGCGCAATGCACGCGAAAATGTTAACGCGATTGTGGCGTCCTTTACCGAACAACACACGGTAGATGCACTGGTCGAATTGTTTACCGAGCATCAGGTGCCGCACGCACCGATTCTGGGGATTACCGAAGCTCTGAATCAGCCGCAGGCGAAAGCCCGCAATATGGTGGTCGAGACAGATCACAAAACCCTGGGCACCATACCCATCGTTAACCGTCCGATCAAATACCCCGGTGCGGATCAGGCTATTCCCAGCGCGCCGCCTGTGTTGGGGCAAAATACCAATGAGGTATTGGCGGACATATTGAATTTGGATGAGGCTCGCATTGGGGAGCTTCGCAGCCGAAATATCGTAGGCTGACACTCCTATTATAAAAAGGAGAACAACATGACAGAACTGAGATTTAATAACCGCGTTGCCGTCATCACAGGTGCCGGTCGCGGTCTCGGCCGCGCCTATGCACTTTTGCTTGCTTCGCGCGGCGCTAAAGTGGTTATCAATGACCCCGGTGTCAGCATGGAAGGCGACAGCACTGAGGAAGGCCCGGCGGATGCGGTGGTCAGTGAAATCAAAGCGGCGGGCGGTGAAGCGGTGGCCAATACCGATTCCGTTGCCACACCGGAAGGTGGGCAGGCCATCGTGCAGTCCGCCCTCGATACCTTTGGCCGTATTGATATCCTGATTCATAATGCCGGTATCGTGCGCCGTTCGCCTATCGAAGAGATGAGCGTAGAAGATTTCGAATCGGTTCTGGACGTTCACCTGCGCGGTGGCTTTCATGTATTGAAGCCGGCTTTTTCCGCGATGAAAAAAGCCGGTTACGGCAGAATCGTGATGACCGGTTCGATCAATGGTCTCTACGGCAATGCCGGTGTGATGAACTACAGTGTGGCCAAGGGCGGGTTGATCGCCATGTCGAATGTGGCGGCGCTGGAGGGTGCGGACTATGGGATCAAGAGCAACGTGATACTGCCCGCAGCGGTAACGCGTATGTCGGCCGGTGTGGACACCAGCGCTTTCCCGCCGATGGATCCGGATCTGGTTGCGCCCACTGTTGGTTGGTTGGCTCACGAATCCTGTTCTGTCAGTGGCGAAATGCTGTCATCGGCAGCCGGACGTATTGCACGTGCATTCCCGGCAGAATCGCCCGGTGTGTATCAGCCAAGTTGGACCATAGAACAGGTGGGTGAGCGTATTGAAGCGATTCGTAACGCGGATCAGCCGCTGGTGTTTGCTCCTGTGCCGAGCGGTCATATGGATCATTTGCGCTATAGCTTTGCCATGGCATCCAAGAAGTAAATCGATTCGACATAAGGCAGACTGACAGGAATTATCATGATGCAACTGGCAGAAATCGTGGGTAACCAATCCCTGGTCAAAGGCATTCCGCTCAGTGAAGAGGAGGGCGTCGGCGCCCTGACACTGGGTAGTTTTTTGAAGGAAGTCTCCACGCGTTACGCGGACTGTGAAGCTGCGGTAATGCGCACGGGAGATTCTGCACAGCGCTGGTCCTATAAGGATCTGTGGAATGATTCTGTGCGACTTGCTAGAGCACTGGTCGCCAAAGGCGTCACTAAAGGTACGCGGGTCGGCATTCTCGCGACCAACCGCTACGAGTTTCTGACAAGCACATTCGGTACGGCACTGGCGGGTGGCGTGGCCACAACCATGAATACTTTTTCAACGGCTGCGGAACTGGAAATCCTACTGGAATCTTCGGCCTGCTCTGTGTTGTTGTTCGAGCGCAAAGTACTTAAGAAAGATTTCGCCGATATTCTGATTGAGCTGGAACCGCAGTTGAAAAGCTGCGCGCCCGGGGAACTGCGTTCTAGAAAATTCCCGTTTCTGCGCCATTTGTCGATGATGGACAGCGAAAGTGGTGAGGGCGGTATTGAAGGTTGGGAAGCCTTTCAGGCCTGCGCCGACGAAACGCCGATGGCCCTAATCGACAGTATTCTGGAAAATGTGGTGCCGGCCGATCCGGGTGTATTGTTTTTCTCGTCAGGATCTACGGGGAAGCCGAAAGGCATCCTCAGCGCCCATCGTGGTGTGTGTCTGCAAATGTGGCGCTGGCGCCAGTGGCTGCAGTTTGGCGACGACGTGCGCAGTTGGTCAGCCAACGGCTTTTTCTTCTCCGGTAACTTTGCATGGGCCTTGGGCAGCACCTTGTCCGCTGGCGGCAGCATGATTTTGCAGCCAACCTTTCAGGCCGAAGAAGCCTTGTCGCTGATCGAACAGGAAAAGGTTACTTTTATTGCCGCGTGGCCGCACCAGTGGGCGCAGCTGACTGATGCCAAAAACTGGAACGATGTCGATCTCTCATCTCTGGTGTATATCGATAAGAACTCGCCAGTCGCAGCACATCCTACGGTGAATTCCAACTGGGTGGATGCTCAGAAGGCCTACGGCAATACCGAAACGTTTACCATCAGCTCCATGTTTCCAGCCAATACGCCGGATGACATCGCAGCGGGCACCCACGGCATTCCAGTGGCAGGCAATACCTTCAAGATCGTTGACCCGCTCACTGGTGAGATTAAACCCATCGGCGAGAGTGGTGAAATTGCCGTGAAGGGCCCCACCCTGATGCTGAACTACATCGGAATCCCGATGGATGATGTGCTCGACGATGAAGGTTTTTTTCGTACGGGTGACGGCGGCTTTTTCGACGAGCGCGGCCGTCTGCATTGGGAAGGTCGCATTAACGACATTATCAAAACAGGTGGTGCCAATGTGTCCCCGGTCGAGATAGATATCGTACTGGCGAAGTGTCCCGGTGTGAAAGTTACCAAAACGGTCGGCGTACCCGACGAATTACTGGGCGAAATCGTGGTGTCTTGTATTGTGCCGGTGGATGGCGCGGAGATTACCGAAGATCAGGTACGCAACTTCGCCAAGGAAAAATTGGCCGCCTTTAAAGTACCGCGTCGCGTGCTGTTCTTTGCCGAAGACGAGCTGGAAATGACCGGTAGCGCCAAAGTTAAGGCCAAGGAGCTGATTGAGCAGGCCGTGCAGCGCTTGGCGGCAGAAAAAACGTGAGTCAGGAGCTGACAGTACCCGAGGGCTGGAAACGACGCGAGATGAAGGGTATTCCAGCCTCGATGGAAGCCCTGTGTACCCGCAAGACTGAGCAGGGCTTTCAGTACGCACTGCAGGTCGATGAACGCCACGCGAACGCGCAGGGAATGTTGCATGGCGGTGTGTTGATGAGCTTCCTCGATCACGGCATGTCGCTGATCATCTGGGAGGCAACTGATCGCGCATTCTGTTCAACCGTCCATCTGGACAGCCACTTTCTGGCTGCCGTAAGGCCCCCGGCCTTTATAGTGCTGGATGCTGAAATACTGCGCCAGGGGCAAAAGCTGGTGTTTGCTCGGGGAACCCTTAGCGTTGAGGGTGAGGCGGTGATGGAAGCGACCGGGGTTTGGAGTGTGACGCGGCCCAAGTAAGGTGCAAGTAGTCGGCAAAGATTCGCGAGCAGACTGGTATTGCTGCCCACTCGCGAAGTCATTAGCCGAGTCGCGCTATCACTTGCGGCAACTCTGCAGTGGTTTTTACGCCGGGGCTGGCGGCACACACCGCTTCGATAGCATTCACCGCGCGGTGCGCGGTATATCCACCCATCTGCTCGGCCACCGGCTCATCGGTGCGGGGCATGTTGAGTCGAACATCCAGCGGCGTGTCGCCTTCGACATTGACTCGCCAACCGGTATCACCCAGCTCCCATTCGCGATCCAGCTCGGTCGCACAGTACCAGTTGGCGCGCAGTTGTATCAGTGGCTTGCCGTTGCGTATGCCGGCGATGGTAATACGCTGGGCAGCAACCGTGCCCGGCTCGATATACGCATCTTCTGCAATTTTAATACGCGACGTGGCGTTTGCAGTCTCGCCAAAAGCTTTCACCTCGTCTATCTCAAGTCCCAAGGCCACGGAGGTGGAGGTAAGCGATTGCTCAAAACCTTCAGCCATATGCTGGAGCATACCCTGGTCAAACTCGCCGGTGGCTTCACGGCCATAGCCCATTACATCAAATACCATTTCAGGTGAGCAGGATTCGGGAATGTAGGCGTATTCGTCGATCGTAACGCAGTCTACGCGTCGTGCTAGCGAGGTCAGTACTACCGGAATCGCTTCGGTAATAAAGCCCGGGCTGGAGCCGGTGGCGTGCAGGCTGCTATTACCTTTTTGACAGGCGGCCAAAACGCGCTCGCGAAACTCAGGGCGCATCTTCGGCGCATAGAAAAATTCATTGCGAGTGGTGACGATATTGATACCTGCTTCGAGTAGACGGCAGATGTCATCCAGATTGGCGCCTTCCTGCATATAGAGCACGCAATCGGGTTTCAATGCGACTACATCGTCGATGGAGCGGGTGGCTTTAATACCGGTTGCCGGCAGTCCGATAAGCTCGCCGGCGTCTTTGCCTTCTTTGGCTGCGCTGTGTACATAGAGACCGACCAACTCTAGATGGGGATGCTGAATGACCGCGCGCATGGCCCGTGAACCAACCTTGCCGGTGGCCCATTGAACAACGCGCAGTGTGGAATTCTGGCTGCTCATAGGATGTCCTCGCCGTGAAATTTATTATTGAACAGTGCTGTTGGTTTATAACATGCCTGCGACAAGTAGTGGAACCCTGAGTTTCATTAAATGTCGCTTGTGTGAGCAAATCTCTGCCACAAAAAAGGGAGCCCAAGGGCTCCCTTTGGTAGCTGCGAAAAGGCTTAAAAGGTGTAGCGCAGGCGGGCGCCGTACATTTTCGGCAGGCCACTCATGCGCGATTCGAAGCCCAGTACGGTGTAGGTGCCGGAAACATATGTCGCATACTCTTCATCTTTCAGGTTGGTGGCATATAGCGACAGGTCTACGTTGCTGCCGAAGATGCCGTACCAATCTGCGTTCGCATTAAACAGTTCGTAGGCAGGCAGCATAGCAAAGGGCGAGGTACTGGATGCCGCTGCGCGCTGTTCACCGGTGTATACGTAGGTGATGCCGGTTTCAACAACACCCCAACTCAGTGGTAGCGGCAGGTTGTAGTTCAATGAGGCTACCCAGGCGCTTTCCGGGGCAAACGGCAGCTCGTCGCCTTCGTCGGCAATGGGTGTGGCGGTGGCGCCGCCAAGTGTGCCCGCCGAGGCGGCAACTTTGGCTCGGGTGTCTTCCTGTTCTTCAAGTTCCGTGTCGAGCTTGGAATAGGATAGGGCCAGCGTAAGTCCGTCGTAAAGCTGCAGGAAAGCTTCTGCTTCAAAGCCTTTGATAGTGGATTTGCCGGCGTTGAAAATCGCTACGGTCTGGGCTGACGTTTCGTTGATATAGCCGGTTTGCAGCTGCATGTTTTCAAAGTCGTTATCAAAGATAGCGACGTTGAAGCGACCGGGAATCGGGCCGCCAAAGGCTGTTTTGGCGCCAATCTCGTAGGTGTCGACTTTTTCGGCTTCAAAGGTATCAATGCCGGGATCAACCGCCGCGTTCACGCTGCCCTGACGGTAACCGCGAATGTATTTTGCGTACAGCATGGTTTCTTGCCACGGACGGTACTGTACTTCCAACAGGCCGGTTGGTGCTTCGCTGGATTGCTCAGGCTCGGTGACCTGAATAACCGGCTGCTGCTGTTGTTCACCCACATAGGGGTAGCGGGTTTTCTTGCCGTAGCCGTAGGTGTCGTCCCACGTATAGCGAACGCCGAGGGTGCCGGTCAGAGATTCCAGAAAATCGTAAGAAGCCTGAGCATATGCCGCTTTGTTAACGTATTCAGTTTCAAATTCGTTCACGATTACACTGCCAAGCACACCGCCGGTTACATCGAAGCAGTTGTACTCGGAGGGATCGCCTTCCAGTGTGGAGTTGTCGCAGGAAATAGTACCGGCTGATGTATTGCCTGACGGACCATCGGGCACACTGTTTTCGTAGTAGACGCCTGCCTGCCATTCCAAGCGGCTGTCTGAGGTCAGGCCCTGGAGCTGAACTTCTGCTACGTAGGTTTCCTGGCTGGTAACCGGGTAGTTTGGATTGACGATGGACAGACCCACTGAGAACTCTCGGTTGGGGTCGAAGGCACCGGGAACAGCAACGGGCAGTGGCAATACGTTACCCACTACGTCGGGAAATCGGGTGCCGAAAATATCAGAACCGTTTTCGGTTTCCAGATGGGCATAGGCCAGAATGTTTTTCAGCGTAATGCTTTCGTTGATATCCCAAGTGAAGGTGTTGATTAGACGCTTTTCCTTGATTGTCGTGATCGGTGTTTTCACCGTGCTGACGATATCGTAGTACCCGTCCTGACCGGTTTCGCGCTGCATTTCCAGCTGGTCATTACAACCCTGATTGGTGAAGACCCCAATGATCTGCTGGGTAGGATCGTTGTTGCTCTCGTTATTGCAGGCAAATAAACGAGAGGTGTAACCGGCAGTGTCGGAATCCACGTCGGTGAGGATGGTGTAGTTTTCCATCGACTCATTGATGTCCCACACCGCGCTCAGGCGAAAAGCCGTGTAGTCGACATTGCCCAGTTTATCTGCGCCAATGTTGGTAATGTTGTTCAGGTGACCGTCGCGCTCGTTGTGGTCTACCCCGAAACGCATGTGGAAGGTGTCGGTCAGGGAAAAATTGGCCACCGCCTGCTGGCGTGAAGAACTGTAGTTGCTTTCTGAGAATTCAACGTAGGCTTCGAATTCGTCGCTTGGTTTGTTGGGTACGAGCAGGATTGATCCGCCAGTGGTATTGCGGCCAAACAAGGTACCCTGGGGGCCTTTCAGTACCTGAACGTTTGCCAGATCAAACAATGAGCCCGGCCCGGCGCCGTCACCAGATGTTTGCGACGTCTGGCCGCGTGGTGCAATTACCTCGGCGAAGTAAACGCCAACCGAGGCCGTCGTTCGCAGTGAGCGGGTAAAGCCGCGAATAGAAAAGGTCGCGTTTTCCGGCCCGAAGCGGGTATTGGTAGTCAGCGATGGCGTATAGGTCGCAATATCATTGGAGTTGGTCATGTTGACATTGGCGATCTGTTCTTGATCGAATACCGTGATCGAGATGGCGACGTCCTGGGCGCTTTCTTCTTTGCGCTGGGCCGTGACCACAACCTCTTCCAGCAGAGCGCTTCGCACCGTATCCTGCGCCGAAACCTGAGGTGTCACCGCCGCAGCGCCAACCGTTAACGACAGGCTGCTCATTAAAATTTGTCTTTTGTCTTTCATAACTCACCTTTCAGTCCGTGAATTGGCACCTATCTTCCCTTATTGGGTAATGACTTGATGGCACTGCCCAAGCTATATTTAATAGACACCACTGTTGAGCATTATACGTGGAGATGATTTCAAATGAAATAGTGTGGTTCTTAACGTGGGCCCGTAATGCGCGCGCTTTTATTCAGAGCGTGACCGCAGTCAGGTATCAGGAGGTACGGGGGCTGCGCCGTGTATCGTATGGCATGGAGATCCGAAAAATTGGGTCGGTGGGCACAAGTGCTGTGCTGATAGTGCGCTATTTGCATCGCTATAGCGCTAACCCCATCGGTTATATGAGGAGGATCGCGCCGTGCAGTTAGGCTTCGGCGGCGTTTTCCTGAAGAGTGAATACCGGCCCCAAAACAGCGCGGCGATAGATTTCAGCGATTTTTTCGAGCGGCATGGGATCGTCCTGTCGCAGCCACCAGGCGAGGAGCTCAATAGTGCTACTGGCCACAAGAATGACGCCAAATTCTGCGGGTAGCCAGTCGCTCTGTTCGGGGGTGTGGGCGGCCACCTCCTGCGCTACGCGCACAAACTCATCGCGCAGTGCGCTGGCGGCTCCACCGGTCAGCAGCGTGCTCCACAGTGTCCGGTGCTGATCGACGTATTGGCACAGTGCAAGCGACGCAGTGTCGGTATCGCTGGCATTGAATGTCACCAAGGTGTAGTCGATCAACTGCCGGATTTCCTCTGTAGCAATTTCTTCCAGCAGGGATTCCTTGGTTGGATGATGCCGAAAGAAAGTGGTATAGCCAATGCCTGCATCTGCGGCCAGTTCGCGGATGGTAATCTGTTCAAATGGCTTGGTGGACAGCAAATCCAGCATGGCCTTGCGCAATGCCTCGCGGGTGCGCACTACACGCGCGTCCGATGTGGTCGAAAAATGTGGGCGATATATTTTGTTGGGCATCGGTGGTGTTGGTCGAATCGGCTAACGGGGCAGCCAGTGTACCGTAAAATGCCGTGGCTCGTTAAAGGGACGTAACGGGGCGTGGCCCCGTCTGCAGTGCACAGTCTGCCGGCGCGTTAGATCTGTCGTTCAGGCATGCGAACTACCATGCCGTCGAGCTCATCCGATACGCTAATCTGGCAAGACAGCCGGCTGGTTTCGGCGGGCTCGCAGACTTCTTCCAGCAGAATGTCTTCCATCTCACTTTTGTCGCTCAGTTTGTCTGCAAACTGCGGGTCTATGTACACATGGCAGGTAGCGCAGGAGCAGGCCCCGCCGCAGTCCGCCATAATGCCGCGCACGTTGTGGTCGATGGCGGCTTGCATAATGGAGGTGCCATTGTCGATGTCCAGCACGTGTTCGGTGCCGTCAAATTCGATAAAAGTAATTTGTGCCATGACTGTTCTCTATGGTTACGCGATTTGGGGGAGCGCACCGGACGCTCGCCCCAAACCATTCGCCTTAGCCTATGATGACCGGCATGTTGTCCCAGCCGCGGGTTGAAGATGAGGAAGACAGCTTGGCGTTCTCCAAATCTACGGTCCAGTCCGGGAAGCGTTTCAGGATTTCCTCCAACGCAACACGACCTTCCACGCGCGCTAACGCAGCACCTAGGCAGGCATGTACGCCACGACCAAAAGTAATGTGCGGCGGATCTTTGCGGTGAATATCAAATTGCTCGCCATTGGTGTAACGATCTTCATCGCGGTTGGCCGAGGCCAGCAGAAACAGCATGACGCTGCCCGCAGGCACGACCTGTCCATGAATTTCGACATCTTGAGTAACGTGGCGGGCAACGGAGGGGCCGGGCGGTTCCATGCGCAGGATTTCCTCAATGGCCGGGTTGATCAGCTTGGGGTCTGCGGCAATTTGGCGGCGTTGCTCTGGGTTTTCTCCTAGCAGCTTGCCCATCCAGCCAATCAGCTTGGCGGTGGTTTCGTTGCCGGCGCCGGCTATCACGTTAACAAAGATCAGTACTTCATCGCGGGTGAGTTTGCGCTTGACGCCTTCCGGGTCAGTGAATTCAGCATTGAGCAGCTCGGTCATCAGGTCGTCTGAGGGATTCTGCATGCGCCAGTCGATATAGTCCTCAAAACCTTCACCGGTATAGGAGGCCTGCTCGGCTGTCATTGGCTTGCCTTCTTCAGTACGCAGAGATGACTCAATACGCTCACGCACGGCCTGCTGATCCTGCTCGGGAATGCCCAGCAGCATGCCGATAACACCGCCAGGCAGGTGGTCACCCAGATCGGAGATAAAGTCGATTTTGTCCTTGCCGACCAATGGATCGAGGCACTTGGCGCAAAAATCGCGAATCTGTTGCTCAAGGGCATTCATGCGCTTGGGAGTGAAAACCCGGGTCACGATGCTGCGATAAGCGGTATGCATCGGCGGATCGTGCCAGATAAACATGCCCGGCGGTACGTCGATGTCTTCACGGATGAATTCCATGATGTCGCTGCGCGCTGAACTGAAAATCTCGGTGTTGCCAAAGTGCTTGTCGATATCTGCAAATTTGCTCAGCGCATAGAAGTTGTACTCCTCGTTGAAGTAGAGGGGAGCTTCGTTGCGCATGCGCTTGAATGTGGGGTAGGGGTCTTTGCCCAGGTCTGGGCGGTAAGGGTCCCAGTATACGGGGCCGTCGGTCTGTGCGCTCATAAAATGAAAACCTTGTCGTTATAGCCAGCGGTTAGTGCATTGGTGCCCGTGACAAGGCCCCAACTGTCTTTAAAAGAGTCGCTTTATTAAAAGTGAAACTCTATGGTTCATAATTATTACCGCAACAGCCCTCGGCTGGCAATCCTTATTGATGAAAGCTTTGTAATTCGGCATAGGGGGTTTGTCAGCCTGGCAAGTAGACAACACTGTTGATTTTGTAATAGCATCCCGGTTACTCTGAATTTGTCAGGACGTATTGCCTCAATGCGTCCATGTAAGCAAAAAGGTCTGCCATGAAATGTAATCCGACTGATGTTCCACCGATTGACGAAATTGACGTTGCGGCGGTCAACGAGAAATATCGGCTGGAGCGTGAGAAGCGCCTTCGAAAGGAAGGCCAGAGTCAGTATGTGCGGCCCGTAGATAATTTTGCCGACACCTACGAAGGGGATCCGCACACTCCGGTGGCGCCTCGTGACGCCATTGTTGAGGATCTTGATGTGGCGGTATTGGGCGCGGGCTGGTCGGGGCTGACCACCTCGGTGCATCTGCGCAAAGCCGGCATCACCAGTTTTCGCAATATTGATCACGCGGGTGATTTTGGCGGTGTCTGGTACTGGAACCGTTACCCGGGTGTGCAGTGCGATAACGATGCTTACTGTTACCTGCCACTGTTGGAAGAAATGGGTTTTATGCCGTCACAGAAGTTTTCAGACGGCAAAGAAATCTATGGTTACATGCAGCAGATTGCAAAACGCTTTGAACTCTACGACAACGCCCTATTTCACACGATGGTGGAAGGCATGCGTTGGGACGAGTCCATCAAGCGCTGGCGTATTGCCACGGACCGAGGCGATGAAATCCGCGCCCGCTTTGTGATTATGGCCAACGGCCTGCTTAATATTCCGAAATTGCCGGGCATGGCGGGCATCGATAAGTTTAAAGGCAAAATGTTCCACACGGCCCGTTGGGATTACGACTATACCGGCGGTGATTACGACAACCCGGTGCTGGATAAGCTGGCCGACAAAAGGGTGGCCATTATCGGCACTGGCGCCACGGCTATTCAGGCTATTCCTTATTTGGGGAAGTATGCGAAAAAGCTCTATGTTCTGCAGCGTACTCCCTCCACTGTAGATGCACGTCCCAACCCACCGACAGATGCACAGTGGGTCAAAGCCTTGAAACCGGGCTGGCAGGCCGAGCGACAGGCCAATTTTCATCGCGCGGCCATGGAATCCACCATCCTGCCTGGCGATACAGACCTGATTTGCGATTTCTGGACTGAGATTGCCCGCAATATGTCTGCAGAAATGGAGGCAGAAGGCTGGCCCCAACTTTCCGTTGAGCAGTTTATGGAGCGTCGCAGCCAAATGGAGCACCGGGTGATGGAGCGTATGCGTCGTCGGGTGGAAAAGCTGATCGACGACAAGGATACCGCCGAGGCGCTCAAGCCCTGGTACCGATTCCTGTGTAAGCGCCCGCTGTCAAACAACGAATATTACGCCACCTTCAATCAGCCTAATGTGGAGCTCATTGATGTTGCCGAAACACAGGGCGTCGAAGCCATGACTGAACACGGTTTTATTGCCAACGGTCAGGAATACGGCATCGATTGCATGATTTTTGCCAGCGGCTTCGAGGTGACCAGTGACCTGGACCGGCGCTGGGGTATCGACGTATTCGAAGGTCGCGACGGAACCTCCATCTACGATCATTGGGCGGATGGCTACAAAACGCTGCACGGTATGACCACCAGTAAGTTCCCCAATATGTTCTTTATCGGTTACTACCAAGGCGGCCTCAACGCCACCACGACCGAGCAGTACAGTAAGCAGGGTGAGCACATCACTTATATGATCAAAACCGGGCTTGAGCGCGGCATCCTGGCGATGGAACCCAGTGAGGAAGCTGAAGCGGCTTACGTAAAACACCTGCGCGAAACGGCCATCGACAATACTGACTTTGTGAAGGAGTGCACCCCCAGTTATTTCAATAATGAGGGGGAAGCCAAAGTAAACAGCAAGGGTGAACCTATTTATCGCTTCTATCTCGGCGAGGGATATGGGCCAGGCTGGGCAGCGTTTCAAAAGTTACTTGCAGACTGGCGACAAGCCGGTAATCTTGACGGGCTTATGCTCGACACTGATGACCAATAGTGTCGTCAATATCGGGCAATGCAAATCGGAGGATGTCATGGATAAGTATAGAGAACTGACGGACGAAGATCTGGGCGAGCCACTGACCTATCCGGTGGAGGCCTTTGTTTCTAGAAAATACGCTGAGCAAGAAAAAGAACTGCTGTGGCCCAAGGTCTGGAACATGGCTGCGCGGGAAGAAGATATTCCCGAGGTGGGTGATTTCATCACCTACAATATTGCCGACGATTCTATTGTCATCATCCGTGTCGATGACAATGAACTGCGAGCTTTTCACAACGTGTGTCCCCACCGTGGTCGACAGCTGGTGAATACGCCAGACGACGTGAACTGCGTAACAGGAAAAAAGAAAAATTTTGTCTGCGGCTTCCATGGTTGGACTTACGATCTTGAAGGCAACAACACATTTATCCTCGATAAAGACGATTGGAAAGGCGCATTAGAGAAAAAGGAGCGCACCTGTCTGTCGCCTGTAAAAGTCGATACTTGGGGTGGCTGGATCTATATCAATATGGATCCGGATTGCGAGCCGCTACTGGATTTTCTCGGCGAAGTGGACCGTATTTTAAGTCCATACCAGTTTGAGAAAATGCGTTATAAATGGCGGCAGTGGGCGATTTACCCCTGTAACTGGAAAACCGCGATCGAAGCCTTTATGGAGCCATACCATGTGTCTGGAACGCACTCCCAGTTGCTGAAATACGGCCAGTTCTATGCCTACAGTAAACCGTACGGCTTGCACGGCGTCAGTGGCTTTGATGAACGTGATGCCAGCAAGAAGACCGCACAGAGCAGCGGCGTTGCCCGGGCCGGTCTGGGCGATCCCCGCATCTCTACCTACGAATTGGCGAAAGAAAACTACGAAACGGTTAACTTTGCCGCTTCTACCGAAACTCTGATCAATGCCGCCAGTCGTCTGAAAGACGAGTTGCCTGAAGGCACGCCAGTGCAAGACGTAATGAGTCATTGGATGAAGTCGGCGAAAGCCGACGACGCAAAACGCGGAGTCATCTGGCCAGAGATCACCCCTGAACAGCAATCAGAAGCCGGCCTGGCCTGGAGCTTGTTCCCGAACCAGACCATTTTGCAAGGTATTACTTTTGCGCTGTGTTACCGCACTCGGCCTTACAAGGACGATCCGAATTACTGCATTTTTGAATCCTATGCACTGGAACGTTTCCCTGAAGGTGAAGAGCCCAAAACCGAGTGGGTTTACGCCGAGCCGACGCCGGAAAAATGGGGCAAGGTGCTGGCGCAAGATTTCGCTAACATGGAATGGGTGCAGAAGGGGATGAAGTCTCGCGGTTTCCGCGGTACGCTGCCAAACCCGCATCAGGAACAGAAAATTACGAATTTTCATCGGCATTTAACCCGCTACATGAATGGGGCGGGTGCGCCGAAATTGCTGGGCGACTAATTGCAGGAATAGTCGTGGCTGGATGAATAATTGCCCCCTCGCTCTCAGGGAGAGGGCTGGGGTGAGGGTGGTTTTAATTGTGCCCACATCTCGATCTTTTCCCTGAGGCAGAAGTGGCCGAGTAGAACATTCCCCTTATAAAAGATAGTTCGCAGTTTGGCTGAATTATCGAATACTTTGGAGACCCCAAATGCCTACCCCCGTTTATGAACGCATAGTCGACCTGCTCGAAGTTGAAGGTATCAATACTCTTTTTGGTATCCCCGATCCGGGGTTTATCCATATGGCGATGACTTGTGAGGGGCGTGGCTGGAATGTCGTCGCTCCCCACCATGAGCAGGCCGGAGGGTTTATGGCAGATGCCTGGTCTCGGATGACCGGCAAACCCGGTGTCTGTTTTGGCACCCAAGGGCCCGGCATTTCCAATCTTGCCGCAGCGATGATTGTGGCGGCCAAGGAAAATTCGCCCACCATCTTCTTCGGCGGGCAACGTTCCAGTATTGCCTATCAGCGGGTGCGCAAAGGTCGAATCCAATTTATGGATCAGGTCAGCCACTTCAAACCCATGATGAAATATTGTGGCATTGTAGAAGATGCTGATCAGGTTGACGAAGTGGTGCGTGAGGCGATTCGTCAAGTCACGACCGGTAAGCCCGGTCCTGCGTATGTGGAACTGCCGCTCAGTGTCATTCATGAAGAGCGAGACTGGTTGCCAGCGCTAGCGCCTGAGCAATACCGTTTGACCTATCAGCCCGCCGGCGGTCCGTCGATTGAAAAGGCCGCTGAGCTGATTCGTCAGGCTAAAAATCCGGTATTACTGGTAGGTCAGGGGATGTTCACCTCCCGTTCGCACGAGGTGGTGGGTAAGCTGGCCAAACTGATGGCCTGCCCCATCCTGCAGACGTCAGGCTGCGCCATGACCATCAAAGGCATGGAAGACCGCACCTTTGCCTACGGCTTTTCGCCAGCGGGAGTCGCAGCGGCAGAAGCATCGGATCTGTGTATCGCGATCGGCACCGAGCTGGGTGAGCCTTCCCATATGGGCATAGGTCGCCACTGGGAAAAGAACGACGCCAATCGCAAGTGGATCTACATCGAGCGTGACACGATGGCCTTTGGCGTTAACCGGCCGATTGATGTGCCGTTAGTAGGCGACCTGCGAGATGTGGTGCCGCAGCTGATTAACGCGATCAAGTCGACGCCACGCGAACCGTCAGCGGAATTCAACAGCTGGGTTCAGTTGCAGAAAGATTTTAAAGCGAAGCTGCGCGCCGAAGTGCCTAGCAATCGCGACATGATCCACCCGGCTAAATTTATCTTTGAAGCCACCCGCACCTTGCCCGCGAACACGATCTATGCGGCTGACGGGGGTTCTGTGACTATCTTCGGCTGGACTTATACTCAGTACGCGCCGAGCGATTTGGTATGGAATCAGAATACAGGGCATCTGGGTACCGGATTGCCCTATGCGATTGGCGCCGCCATTGCGTCTAACGGCGAGCGTCCAGTGGTACTGGTAACCGGTGATTCCTCTTTTATGTTTCACATTGCCGAGCTGGAAACCGCGGTGCGGAAAAATCTTCCAGTAGTGGTGGTCGTGGGCGTTGATAACGCCTGGGGCCTAGAGGTGGGGTGCTGGCGCAAGCAAGTAGCGCCGGATTCACCTGAAACAGAAGCCCACTGGGGTAAAACAGTTCGTTTTGACACTATTGCCAAAGGCTTTGGCGCCGAAGGCGTGTTTGTGGACTGTGAAAGCGATATTGCACCGGCGGTTGAAGCGGCTGTGGCCAGCGGCAAATGCACCGTAATTCATGTGCCTATTGATCCGGTGGCAAATGCCATGGAAGCACCGAACTATGAAGAGTTTAAATCCTGGTATACCGATTTCAAACCAGGCTACGGAGCCGATGCAGCTGACGTAGCTTACTGAAAAAATAACCTGCCCAAAGGATTAGAGTCATGCGTGAATATCTGCAGTTCTACATTGATGGTCAATGGGTAGATCCCATTGAAATGACCGCAACCGAAACCATTAATCCGGCTACTGAGGCCGTATCTGGCAAGATCGCGCTGGGAACCAAAGCTGATGTGGATCGCGCCGTGGCGGCTGCCAAGAAAGCGTTTGCGAGCTGGTCGCAAACGACTAAAGAAGAGCGTCTGGCATTGTTGGAGCGCATTCAGGCCGAATACGAAAAACGTCAGAGCGACCTTGGCGCAGCGATCACCGAAGAAATGGGTGCGCCCCAAGCTCTGGCGCAGGGCTTTCATTGCGCACTCGGCGCAGGTCACTTGGGTACCGCTATTGACGTGCTGAAAAATTTCGATTTCGAAGAGCTCAAAGGTCAAACCATGGTGCGTTATGAACCAGTGGGTGTCTGCGCTATGATTACGCCTTGGAACTGGCCCGTTAATCAGATAGCGGTGAAGGTATTCCCGGCAATCGCAGCGGGCTGCACAGTGGTACTGAAGCCTTCACAGGAAGCCCATTTTTCCGCCCAGATATTTACTGAAATCATGGATGCCGCAGGCGTTCCAGCGGGCGTCTTTAATCTGGTTCAGGGTAAAGGGTCGGTGATTGGCACTGAGCTGTCGCGTCACCCCGATGTGGATATGGTTTCCATTACCGGCTCGGAAGGTGCTGGTATCGAAGTGGCGCGTAACGCCGCCGATACCGTTAAACGTGTAACCCAGGAACTGGGCGGCAAAAGTGCATTGATTGTGCTCGATGACGAGCAGTTTGCGGAGAATGTGGGCAAGGGTGTTGCCGGCATGATGATGAACTCCGGGCAAACGTGCAGTGCGACAACACGTTTGCTGGTGCCAAAGGCACGTATGGCCGAGGCAATCGAAGCCGGAAAGGCTGCCATAGCGGGTGTTACTGTGGGTGACCCAAACGGCGAGTTTTCAATGGGGCCTGTGGTTTCAAAGGCTCAGTTCAATTCGATCCAACAGTATATCGAAAAAGGTATTGAAGAAGGTGCCACGCTGGTCGCTGGCGGCACAGGCCGTCCTGAAGGTCTGGACAAAGGCTGGTATGTCAAACCAACCCTGTTTGCCAATGCGACTAACGAGATGACTATTGCGCGTGAAGAAATCTTCGGTCCGGTGCAGGTGATTATCGGTTACGACGATCTTGACGATGCCATTCGCATCGCCAACGACAGCGAATATGGTCTGGCCGGTGGTGTGTACGGCGCTGATTTGAAAACCTGCCAGAACGTTGCGCGCCGTATGCGAACCGGTTGGGTCTCCATTAACGACGGCTTTGACTTTAACTGCCCCTTTGGTGGTTACAAGAAAAGTGGCAATGGTCGTGAGTGGGGCGAATTTGGTTTTCACGAGTATCTGGAGATCAAAGGCATGTTGGGCTTTGTGCCAGCGGCGGAATAAGTCTTTCCTACCCCTTCGGTGGCGGCAGAGTAGCTAGGACCTCCCGGCTACGACCCCGCCATCACACAGAATATCGACACCTGTCAGATAACCCGCCTTGTCGCTCGCGCAAAATGCGAGCACATTGGCGATCTCTTCTGGTTTACCAAAGCGCTTTAGTGCGGCGGTTTTCAGCATTTCTGCTGAGCCACTTTGTTCTTCCAGTCGCCCCATGGCTGTATCAAAACTGCCTGGTGAAACCGAGACAATACGTGCGCCTTTGACGCCGAAGTCGGCGGCTCGTTTGCGGGTATACCACATCACAAAATTTTTGCTGATGCCGTAAGCAAGCCCCTTTTTGTAAAAGTCCTTGGGCATAAGCCGGGTTGGAAAGAGTGCTTTGTGCAAAAATTTTTCGGGGTTGCTCAATGCGTGTCGGTAGGCTCGTGTAGGCATCAAGGCCGTGGGCATCATGTGACCTGCCATTGATGCGACGTTGACCAGCGCAACTCCTTCACTGGCTATGTTGAGTACAGCGTCCGCGAGATAGATGGTGCCTAACGCATTGACCCGCATAATGGTTTCGGCGTCTGCCATTTGCGGGCTCAGCCCCGCAGTATGAATAACGCTGGCAAGTCGACCGAGCTTTGCCGCCTGTTTGAATAGTCCGTCGATGGAGGCGCGATCGGTTATGTCGCACACGGCGCTATCGGCCGAGATATTCAATGCATGCAATTCGGCCAGGGCATTGTCGAGCCGCTGTTGATCTACATCGGCCAACAGCACAGTGTGATCAGCGCCGAGAATTTTCGCTGTAGCGAGGCCCATGCCGCCTGCGCCACCGGTGATAATGGTTACTGGCTTCATTCAGAAATGTCCTTGCGCCTGTCGGCTATGTATCGTTACGCGAATCGCTGCCGTTATCCGGCCTCAGCTTCGGCCATTTTTGCCAGTCGGGCATCTGCGGTGGGTGTGGAAGCCAGTGAAAATAGCGCAATCGCGCTTAGGCCCATTAACACGGCAGTGAGCATCAGAAATTGATCGTAGCTCTGGTAGTGATCGTACAGTGCACCAGCCCCCAGTGGACCGAATGCGGTGCCCATGGACAGCGCCATTACCATGGCACCATACAGCGCACCAAAGTTTTTCAAGCCGAAATACTTGGCGGCGAGATAGGCAATCACATCGACTTCCGATCCAAGTGTCAGTCCGAAAATGATTGCCGCCAGCGTCTGGTTGAGCGTGCTGGCGCCGTCGGTAAGTAACAGAGCGCAGGCAATAATCGGAATGATAAAAGCGATAGCGCCCACCAGATGGCCGGGAAACCGGTCGAGAAGAAACCCGGTGCCGAGTCGTCCCACCAGTGAAAAAATGCCAATTAACGAAGCAACACTCGCCGCCTTCAGCGGTTCGGCCCCGCTGTCTGTCAAAATAGGAACGAAGTGGACAACAGTGCCGATGGCGGTAAACGCGAAGAAGCCACCCGCCATGACAAGTTTATATAGTGCGCCGGAACGCAAGCCCTCTTGCAATGTTAAGCCAGTGAGTACGGTTTCTTTTCTGTCGTCGTTTGCGTTGGCGAGCACTTCATCTTGTGCCCCTTTAAAACAGAAGAACATAAAGGGCAGTATCAGTGCCAGCCAGCCCATGCTCAGGCCCAGATAAGCGCCGCGCCAGCCGAACTTGGCGATCAGCACGGTGGCAATAAAGGGAAAGATAGTAGCCGCAAGCGACGCGCCGGACAGGGTAATGGCAAGCGCGAGCCCGCGCGAGGCAACAAAGCGGCTGTTAACGGCGCTGGTCCATACGGTGGCCTGCACCCAAAGCGTGGCGAAGGCCAGTATTACCCAGAGGATTGTCCAGTTTGCCTGGTCGCCGGTTGCCGTACTGAGCAGTGCAACTGCACCACACATGGCGGTCACACCGAATAAACCTACGCGGCGCGGGCCAATGCGATCTACCAGAATGCCTATAGGGATGCAGAATATTGCGCTGAGAAATGCTGCGATGGTAATACCAGAGGAAACCTGCGCTCGTGACCAACCAAATTCCTGGGTAATCGGTTCGATAAAGGGACCCATGGAATAGACATACATGACGGCGGTGGCATAACCCAGCCCGGCAGATACCGGCACGAACCAAAAGTTTTGCCATTCAGCTTTCGCGGAGTGGGTGGGGTTCATCTGTTATTATCCTCTTGCTTTGGGAGCGTTCGTTAATCTCTCAGGAATGTATTTCGCCGCATAGTTGTTCTGATAGCTGGCGCGCAGATGCCAGCAGGGTCTGCTGTAATTCCGGTAGACCGGATCGCTGCAGTGCGCTGCCAAGACCAATGGCGACTAGAGCGTGACTGAGCTTGTCCCGGGATTTCCACACCGGCGCGGCCAGCACGGTGACCCCCGAGATATAGTTACCTTCATCCACTGCAAAGCCCTGCTGACGCGTGGTATCAATTTGTGCCAGCCATTGTTTGAACGAGGGTGGGTCGTCCCACCGCAGGGCGCGAAAACGCGCTTCGAGCTCATCATCGGGAATATCCCCAAACGCCGCTATACAGCGGCCAGTGGCACTGATCAGTGCTGGAAAGCGACTGCCAATCTGGGCGCTAATTTGAAAAGTGTTGCCGGATTGGGCATTTGCCACCACGACGATATGTTCCAGACCGACAATGTGGACGCCCAAAACGGTGACATCAAACTGTTGGCTCAGACGATTCAGGGCAGGCTGTGCCAAGTCGGTAAACTGATTGCGGCGTAGCCAGTGGCGGGCCAGCGTCAGTACGCCGGCCTCGAGCGAGTAACGTTTGGTATCGGGATCAAAGGCGACAAACTCTTCATCGACGAGTGCGCGCAGCACATATAGGCATGTGCTGGGTACGAGATTCAGCGTGCGGGCAATGGCCTGCAAGCCCAGTGGCGTTTCACTTTTTCCTAACAGGCGCATAATGGCGGCGGCGCGAGAAATGGCCGGGGCCTTGCTTTTTTTTACGGTGCCTGCCAGTTCACTGGCCTTGTCTGCATTGTCTGGCATCAGTTTTCGCTTTCCAGTTTGTTTAGAAAAACCGGGATCAAGGGGTCGTAGCTTTCCATTCCGGAATCGAGAGGGATTGCAAAGGTGTTGATTGCGCTGCTGAGCATGGCATAGGTGCCGGCCAGGAAAACCATATCCATGATCTGTCGGTCGTTAAAATGGGCACTAAGTCTGTCCAAAGTGTCAGTGCTGATTTTTGCCTGAAGAAACAGCTCGTCAGCAGCGCGAATTAGCAGGGCGTCCTGCGAGTCCCAGGTCTCGGCGCTGGCGCCATCGATCAACCGCAGCAATTGGGTGTCACTCAACCCGGCCCGGCGCCCAAGAATAATGTGCTGGGCAAACTCGTTATCCGCGCGGCGCAGGCGCGCGGTGCGCAGAATCAGGATTTCTTTGTCGCGAAAGCTCAGGGAGGTGCCAGCAGAAACATGCCGGTTCAGCGTAAGGTAGGCCTTGGCCAGCTCTGGATAATGGGCCAGAAAGCCCAGGGTATTACGGCCGCGCAGGTCGTCGCTACCTTCTTTCCATTTGCCCAGAACAAAGTCTCGGCTAGAGGGAAAAGCGCCCAGTGCATCCATAATCTCTTCGTCCCATTGTTCTGGTGGAATCGGCTGCAGGTGGGCTGTTTTGTCACTGGGCATGGCTTGGGCCTTGTTGGTTTTCAGGGGCTGACCTTCCGCCAGCGCGACCTCACTATTAAACAGTACTGTACAATAAAATAACAGGGCCGTAGAACAACCAAAAGCGCATTTTTGCATGATATGGAGGCAACCTGGCTGGTGGAGGTAAGTGCTGGGCGCAGTGTACGTGGCCCAGCCGAATTATGCTTAAGTGCCGGATTGGCTATCGGCAATCAGTGGCCACAGTACGTCGTCGGCGAGTTTATTGCAGAAGTATTCGTTTACTTGCTGAATTTTCCCGTTCTTCAGCGTGAACACCATGCAATATTGGTTGTGATACTCGACGCCGGTAAAGGTTTTTCCGTTGCCCTCGAATTCGACGATGACGCGTTCTCCCTCCCCGGTAACGGTTAGAATGTCGGGCTGCAGGCCCGCTGGGAAGAGTTGGGTGAAGGCTTCTATGGTACCCACAATGGTGTCGTATTCCCGTACGCCGGAGAAGTTGCCGTAACCTTTGGCCACGGTGATGGCATCGCTGTTCAGGCAGCCTGCGGCAGTTTCTCGATCGCCAGCGCCCATCGCCTGAATAAATGTTAGTACCAAAGATTTGTGGTTTTCAATCACGGCATTGTCCTCCTCAATCACAGTGGTCCCTCGCAGCGCCAGCCACAGGTTGCCAAAATAGGTGGTGAATTTTTGCCAGATGTTGGGGCTTGTTTCCGGCTGGGTTGCCGATTCAATCTCCGCTTTCAGGCTAGAGGCGAACACCTTGGCCAGCTGCGGCAGTAGGGGTTTACTGACGGCTTCCCACATCGGTGCCATTGAGCCGCGACCGGCTACTTCAACGCCCATGGTAATGTGGGTAATGCCGGGGGCCGTAGTTTCGGCGCGGTATAGCCCGGTTCCGGAAACGGGTTCATTTTCAAGCTTGAAGGCAAAACTGACCTGCTCGGGCCCTGCCCACGCTGTTACGTCGACCAGAACATTGACCGTTTTGACCATGCCGCCGGCGCCGACCTTGATCAGCCATTTGGATTCATTGTCGTTGATGATCTGGCACTCTTTGCAACCAGGGAATAGATTGGCCCACTTTTCAATGTCTTTGACGTAGTGCCAGACCGACGTAATCGGCGCGTTGATGGCAATACTGTGTTCAGCCTGAATCATTCAAAGTCTCCGCTGGCGAGGGCTTTTGGCAACAGATCACTCGGCTTGCCGGCGGCGTGTCGGCCGGCAAGATAGCCGTGGGTTATACCCCGGGCGTTGGTGATACCGCTCTGCATCAGTGCGCCGTTATCTATGCGTACCTGGGAGTTGCCGGTTACGTACAGTCCGTTAATTGGCTGATTGTCCCAGCCCATCGCTCGGCAGTGCTGATCTGCCAGTATGCCACTGCCGGTAATACCGCCGCCGGCCATACGGTGCAGGCGTACGGCATAGTACGGTCCCTGATTAATCGGCCCCATATTGGGGTTGGGTTTGTGGTTCGGATCACCGGCCATCATCGCGCCCCAGGGGAAGGTGCCACGTTTGAAATCCGGGTCTTCACCAGCTTCGCAGTAGCCGTTGTAGGTAGTGACGGTATTAAGGAGGCCTGCAGCGTCAATGCCGGTTTTCTCGGCCAGCTCTTCTAGGGTATCTGCGGTGACACCCAGTTCAGCGGGCATCCGCTCTCCGGGCATCACAGAACCAAACGGATATTTCTGACGTGATTGATGATCCATCACGACCCAGCAGGGATAGTTTTTATAGGTTTGCGTCATCGCATCGATTTCTTCCAGGCCAAAATAGACCGAGCGATAGAAGGCCTCATTAGCAAAGCGCTGGCCCCGCGAGTTCACCACCAGTGAGTGGGGCATGCCCATAAACGGCAGGGCGCCTCGCCAGAGTGGTACGCCTTCTTCCTGCTCTTCGCCCGGCACATGAAACCCCAGCATACTCACATCGGGAACCCGGGCGATTTGTGCGCCGGCCTCGCCGGCCATGCGCAGGTGTGTACCCTGAATCGAATCCATCACCATCGACACAGGATCGAGCATGGCACCGATTCGACGGCTAAGTTCTTTCTTGCGCTCAAAACTGCTGACGCCGATTACTACGCCACGATTGGCTTTCACAAAAAGTTCCCGTTCGCGATGTACCGCACGCACGCCGACCACGCAGTCGCCGTCCATCACCAGTTCTTCGGCCGATGTATTGGTGTGCAGGGGAATGTTGCGATCCAGTGCGCCTTTCACAAAGTACGCGGCGAGGCCGGGCCCGGCACAGCGTTCGTCCTTCGCCATGCGCTCACCCATAATGGTGTAATCCCAGTTCACCATATTGGCCATGCCGCCATTGCTGAAAATATCGTCATGAGTCATGGCGTAAGGCACATGGGGAGAAACTCGGGTTTTGTGTTGCCACTCACCGAGTGTTTCAGCGGGGAAGGGAGCAGCTTCAAGGCAGCGCCCCTCAGAGGTGCTGCCTTGAATCGAGGGGTAGTAGTAATCTGGAAGATGCCTAACCAGAATCATTTTGAGACCAATGGTCTTCTCGAAATATTCCAGTGCAACCGGGGCGTGGATGGCCTGATTGCGCACAGCCCACGCTTCGCTGTATCCCATTGCCAGATTGGTGATGTACTCAATGCCTTTTTCAACGGAGTCATCGATACCTAACGCTTTTTCGTAGTGGTTGCCGGGTATCCAGACCTCGCCCATCGAGAAGGCGGTTACGCCGCCAACTTTGTCGGATTTTTCCAGTACCAGTGCGCTCGCCCCGTGATCATGGGCCGTGATTGCGGCACCCAGTCCACTCGCTCCGGAGCCGATGCACACTACGTCGGCTTCCATGTCCCATTTTGTTGGGGGTGTTCTTATCATGTTCGCTACCTCGAAACGAGAAACTTGGTTAGTTTAAATAACGCCCGCCATTAACACTCAATGTGTGACCTGTAATGTAGTTCGCGTCTTCGCTGGCCAAATAGGCTACGGCGCTCGCGATATCTTCTGGTCGCCCGGGTCGTTTCATCGGTGTGGTTCGGGCATAGCCGTCGATATCGATCGGTGATTCCTCCAGCATGGGCGTGACGACAAAGCCAGGCGGTACGTTGTTAACCGTGACGCCTGTTTCGGCCAACTCAATGGCCAAGCCTTTGGTCAGACCGACAACACCGCCTTTTGAGGCGACATAGTGGGACATGCTTTTTGCTCCGGTTTGGGCTGAGGACGAGGAAATATTGATGATTCGCCCCCATCCCCGCTCAATCATCGCGGGAAGGAACTGCTGCGTACAGAGAAATGGTCCTTTGAGATTGATGCGCATCATGCGATCCCAGGACTCTTCGGAAATGCTGAGGAATTTTTCAAAGGCCGAAATACCGGCGTTGTTAACTAAGATATCCACTTCGCCGAGGGCCGCGCGGGTTTCTTCGGCGCAGCGTTTAACAACGGTTGCATCGGCGGCGTCACCGGTGCAGGCGATGGCTTTGTGGCCCGCAGATTCCAGCGCGCTCACCGTTTCCATTGCTGTGTCTGCGTTGAGCTCCCACACGGCGATGGCTGCTCCGTCGCGGGCTAGGCGCTCGCAGATGGCGCGTCCAATACCGCGTCCGCCGCCGGTAACTACGGCAACTTTTCCTTTCAGTGACATGATTTTCTCCTGTAGATCGATTGGACTATTGCTCAGTGGCTGAATGCTTCCTCGCCGAGCAGTGTGCAGCGGTGCATTACGCGGCCGCTGTCCAGCGGGTAGGGTTCTGCGCGGTGCAGCACGCCAGTGTTGTCCCAGATGAGTAGATCGCCTACGGTCCATTCGTGACGGTATACGAAACGTGGTTGGGTGGCCCAGTCGAGCAGTTCTTTCAGCAAGGCATCGCTCTCTTTGCGATCCATTCCGACAATATGGTCCGCGTGGCAGCCGATCACCAGTGATTTGCGGCCGGATGTATGTTCCCACACCAGTCGGTGCGTGGTGTTCGGGTTTGATCGCCAACTGGAGAGGTTGTGGTCGGTAGCCGCTATACCGGCGCGGCGCATCGACGTTTCAACGCTATGCACCACTTTGAGGTTTTCGATCCGTCTTTTCATTTCGTCGGACAGGGTTTCGTAAGCGGCATAGGAGTTGGCAAACTCGGTCTGGCCGCCAGTTTCCGACAGCACTTTTCCACTGAGCATTGTGGCGAAGGGCGGAATCCTGTCGTGTGTTCCGTCTAGGTGCCAGAGCCATGAGCCCTTTAGGTAATCGGCGTTGGCGTTCTGGTTTTTGTCGAGGGTGATTTTGTAAATACTGCGGCCCTGCTCTTGACGCAGCGTGCCTATATTGCCGGCGAGTGCCAGCTGCTGTTCGTCTCCCGGGTTCAAGGTGCGGAACACCAGCACGCCACGGTCAATCAGGAGCTTGCGCAGTTGGGCCCCGACTTCGGGGCTAAGGAGAGTGTCGATATCAGCATGGATCTCCATGCCGATATCGTCCTTGAGGGGGGTGGCAATTAAGCGCATTTGGGGTGCTCGATAGTGGTCTCAATTAATAGTACTAACCAGTACTATTAATGGTCAAGCATTGCTGCTCAGAGCAGCTATCTGCGTATGTTCACGATGCTGAAGTTGTGTGGCGTTGTGGCGGGTGTGCCTGTTAGCGAATGGAGATATCGCTACCAGTTCTGGCGTGCGTTCAGAAGAATCTGAACCGCATCGTCCACCCAACGCTTGCGGGCGATTGCGCTAACCTTCTGATTGGTGAGCAGCACATTCATATACCAGCCGCGAATCATCAGGATAAAAACTTCAGCCACACGGGTGGCATTGCCGCAGGCGACCCCGTCGGTGTCGGCACAGGTTTCAATGTAGGCGGCAATGCGCTTGATGCCGCGTGCAGTGCGGTCCGCAGCAGCGGCGGCAAGTTCCGGGAAGCGAACGGATTCGCTTAGCATGAGTCGGTTGATGTCCTTCATTTCGTCACTGAGGCTTTTTTGCAGAATATGATTGGCGAAAGCCTTAAGGCCGGTTTCCAGATCCGGAGTTTTTGGCAGTACGGAATCGGGAGCCATGTCGGTGATCTGTTGCTGGACGATAGCGATGAACAATTCTGCTTTAGAGGAATAGCGAGAGTAGAGAGTGGTTTTTGATATGCCAGCCGCGCTCACCACCCGGTTTAATGAGGCGCCACCAAAGCCGTGTTCGCGAAATTCCGCCATTGCTTCCTCTAGGATTTTTCGCTCTATCGCAGCGATATCCTGCTGGCGCGGGCGGCCTTTGGTTGTTTTCACGGGCTGGGTGCGACGCGATGAAGCTGGCATGGTTAACCGACATACTCTGATAAAGGAGTGCGTAAGTTAACCATACTTTCACCAAATTATTTACCGCTCCATATGGGCTTGCGCTTTTCAGCAAAGGCGCGTGGGCCTTCTTGAGCATCGTAACTGTTATAACAATGTTCCGAAGCATGACGTGCCGCCTGCAGTGCCGCTGAGCGGCCCATTTCGGTAGAGAGCATGACCGTTTCGCGGGCGGCACGTACCGATAGCGGTGCGCCTTCAAGTACTTCTTGCGCCAGCGCGATGGCGGCATCCAGTACCTTGTCCGGTTCTGCGAGCCGGTTTACCAGTCCAATTTCATAAGCACGTTCGGCGGTGATGGGCTTTCCGGTCAGCAAAATCTCCATCATGATGCGCTGCGGAATCATGTGAATCAGCGGTGCGGCCCAGGGTGAGCTGCGGCCGACTTTAACTTCGGTAACGGCAAATTTGGCCCGGGTGCTGGCAACGCACAAATCGCAAGCCTGTGCAATCATCCAGCCGCCAGCGAAGGCAACACCGTTAACGGCGGCGATGGTGGGTTTGCTGAGTTCGACGGTATCGTAGGGCAGCGGAAACAGCTCGCGCGGTGGCACTTTCATGCCGGTTTCCACCATTTCCTTTAGATCGCCACCAGCGCAAAAAGCTTTGTCGCCGCTGCCGGTGAGAATGGCAATGCGTAGCGTGTCATCGCGCTCGAAGCGATCCCAGGCGTCAAATAATCCCTGGCGGATTTCCCGGCTGAGACAATTGCGGGTTTCGGGCTGGTTTAGCGTAATGATGGCGATGCCGTCGGGGCGGGCGTCGAAGCGTACGGGGTCGGACATGGTATGTTCCTGTCTATTTTTTTTGCGAGCAGCGCTCGCTCCCACCGTTGATCGTGATCTGTTGTGGGGGCGAGCTCTGCCTGCGGAGGTCTTAATAGGATTTCGGTAATTCCAAAACCTTTTCAGCAATAAAATTCAAAATCATATGCGGGCTTACCGGCGCGGTTCTGGGTATCAGTACTTCGCGTAGGTAGCGCTCCACATGATACTCCTGTGCATAGCCCATACCACCCAAAGTAAGCATGGCGGTGTGGCAGGCCTCAAATCCAGCTTCGGCGGCTAAGTATTTTCCAGTGTTGGCTTCCACACCACATTCCAGCCCCTTATCAAAAAGGTTGGCGCCCTTCATCACCATCAGGTTGGCGGCCTCTACCTGCGCCCAGCATTTGGCTAACGGGTGTTGAATGCCCTGATTCATACCAATGGGCCGATCAAATACAACGCGTTCCTGAGCATACTTGGCGGCGCGCTGGATGGCTACCCGGCCCAGTCCAATGGCCTCGGCGCCGAGCAAAATGCGTTCGGGATTTAGCCCTTTCAGAATTATTTTGAAGCCGTCGCCTTCAGCGCCAATACGGTCTTCTTCCGGGATGAAAAAGTCATTCATAAAGACCATGTTTGAGCCAACGGCGTGGCGACCCATTTTGGGTATCAGCTGAGTTTCAATTTTGCTGTGATCGATGTCGGTAAAAAACAGCGACAGACCATGGGTTTTCTTTTTCACTTCGTCCAGCGGCGTAGTGCGTGCCAACAACATCATTTTGTCGGCGACATGGGCGTTCGTAATCCAGATTTTTTCGCCTGTGACTTTATAGCCGCCGTCGCACTTTACGGCGCGGGTTTTCAGTTTGGTGGTATCCAACCCGACGTTGGGTTCGGTCACCGCAAAGCACATTTTTTGCTCGCCACTGAGGATCGGCGGGATCATGCGCTGCTGTTGTTCTTCAGTGCCGAAATGGGCGATGGGTTCCAAACTGAAAACCGGTCCGTGAATGCTCGAGGCGGCGGTCATGCCGCCGCCGGCCTCGGCCACCGCCTGCATCATAATGGCGGCTTCAGTAATACCAAGCCCAGCGCCGCCAACCGATTCTGGCATGGCGACACCGAGCCAACCGGCTTCGGCCATGGACTTGTGAAACTCAACCGGAAATTCGCCTTTGCGGTCCTGTTCCAGCCAGTATTCGTCGGAGAATTGCGAGCAGTGTTTGAGTACGGCGTCGCGTATATTTTGCTGATCTTCGGTGAGCGAAAAATCCATGATTTCACTCCTTAATGGAATTGAAGTTAAGCCTTCCCCTTCGTGGAGAAGGTTTGGATGAGGGATTGGCCCTCACCCCGACCCTCCCCCAGAGGGAGAGGGGGCGCTTTAAATTAGATCACTGCCTGTTTCGGGTAGATGTGGTTCTTCACCGGCCTTGACCATATCCAGTTCTGCCAGTATCGCATCGGTGTTTTCACCTAGCTTCGGCGTTGGCCCGGCCACTTTGCCGGGGCTTTTCGAGAACCAGGTGGGTATACCGGGAAAGCGCAGCGGGCCGTAGTCTGAATCTACGGTTTCAAAAAAGCCGATGGCGTTGAGGTGTTCGTTTTCAAATAGCTCATCGGGAGTACGCAGCGGCGCCGCAGGAATACCGAGCCGGTTCAACAGTTCCAGCCATTCGTCTGTGGTTCGTTCTAGAAAGGTTTCGCCGAGCAGGCCGTAAACTTCGTTAATACGATTGGCGCGCTGTTCCAGCTTTTCGAACTCTGGGCTTTCCCACGCGGGTTTCACCGCCTCCATAAAGAGCGACCAGTGTTTGTCGTTGTACACCAGTGCCGCAATGTAGCCGTCTTTGGTTTTGTAGGGTTTTCGGTTCGGGGCCACTGCGCGGTGGTAGTTAGCCGGGCCGAGCGGGGGGGCGAACAAGGCGCCATTGGCGTGTTCTACCAGCATGAAAGACGCCATGGTTTCAAACATGCCCACCTCCACTTCTTGACCTTCGCCGGTGCGTTCGCGGTGAAACAGTGCCATGACGGTGGAGTAAAGCGCAGTCATGCCGGCAACTTTATCTGCCATGATGGTGCCCACAAAGTTAGCGTCACCGGTAAGCAGTTGTTGCACGTAGGGCAGGCCGCAGTCTGCCTGAATAGTGTCGTCGTAGGCTGGGTGATCGGCGTTGGGACCGCGCCGGCTGTACCCGTAGCAGTTGGTGTAGACAATGTCTGGTTTGATCGCGCTGACGGCTTCGTAATCAAAGCCGAGTTTCTTGATGGCTTTACCGCGCATGGAATGAATAAAGACATCGGCGGTTTCGATCAGTTTGGTGAGCGCCTGTTTGCCTTCGTCGGAGCGCAGGTCGAGTACGACGCTGCGCTTGCCGCGATTCACATTCACAAACACTCCGCTCATGCCCGGTATCGGGCCTTTTGAAACAAAGCGGGTGTTATCGCCAGCGGGCGGTTCGATCTTGATTATATCGGCACCCATGTCCGCCATAATCTGGGTCGAATAGGGCCCCATAACCATAGCGGTCAAATCGATAACGCGTACGCCTTTTAGAGGGCCTTGGGAGGGCACGTTGTAATCCTTTTTTCTAGATACTAATAAGTCTTTGGCTCTTGCCTCACCCCTCTCCTTTGGTCGAGGGGCGGAGTGTTGAGCCAGTTCAGGTGCTTATTGTTGGCCTTCGGCATACCACGTGCGAAAACGGTCGTAGTTCGGTGTATCCAGGTTTTCGTTACCGCCGTGGTTGATCACGGGATCAATGGGTACGTGAATTACCGTGGGCTTGCCGCTGGCGAAAGCGTCGCTTACGGCTTTGCCGAGATCTTCGCCTTTTTCCACATACATGCCCTGACAACCAAGCGCTTCAGCGGCTTTGTCAAAGCGTACATCTTTGCTCCAGTGCACACCGGGTTCAGTGGTGTTGCCGTGGCCGAAAGTGCGTTTGTAAACGCCTACTTCCAAGCCCCAGGCATTGTCTACCGCAACGACTATAACCATGGGCAGTTTGAGGCGCTGTACCACTTCAAGGTCACCGATGTGATAGAGGAAGGAGGAATCGCTGGTGGTAAACAAAACCGGGCGTTTGCCACCGTCGGCGACTGAGGCGCCAATGGCGTAGGGCAGGCCGGTACCGAGGCAGCCGAAGTTCTGATTCCACACCACATCGCGCGGTTTGCTCTGCAGGTAGGTCCAGGTAAAGATTACGGTGCAGCCGCCGTCGCGCACGTGAATGGCATCTTCGGGCATGGCTTTGGTGGTTTCTATAACCCACTGACCGGTGTGAACGCGGCCGCTGGGGGTGGTGAAATCCTGTTCCGTGAGCGCTTTCAGGCGGGCGCTGTCTTCTTTAATCCAGCGTGGCAGATCCGGGTGTTCAGCGCGGGGGCTGTCTTTCAGAGCAGCGCAAAGTTGGGGCACTACCGTGCGCAAGTCGCCGACTAACGGAACATCTATGGGGCGATTCTGGCCGATCGCTTCTGCGTCCAGTTCGATATTGATCCATTTTCGGTCGGTGTTGCCTTCGGCCCACAAGTAGCCGCGTCCGTAGTGTACCGGTTCGCCAATTTCCGTGCCGATAGCCACGACGACGTCGGATTTGGCAACGATCTCATCGGCGACTTCTGCAAATAGGTAGGGGAAGGTACGATCTTCGATGCCTTCAATAAAAGCGGTGCCGCCGGAGGTTTGCAGTACCGGACAGCCCATAAGCTCAGCCAGTTCACGAACTTTCTGACCGGCGCGAGTACACTGCACGGCGTGGCCAACAAGCAAAATGGGGCACTCGGCATTTTTGATCAATTGGGCGGCATTGGCGACCATGCTGCCATCGGCGCCGGGTTCAACCAGGCGGTATTCGCTGGGTGGTAGGGCAGGTTGAACATCCAGCTCGTGGTGGATAACGTGGCCGGGGAATTCTATGTAAACAGGGCCGGGGGTGCCAGACTGGCACACGCGCAGGGCATGGCGAATAATTTCGTCGGTCTGATCTGGATACTCGATGCTGGCGCTCCACTTCACCGAGTTTTTGAACAGGTCTTCTTGCTGGATAAACTGAATGCGTCCACGACGTACGCGGCGTTCGGTGATCCGTGCGCGCTGCCCCCCCAAATAAATGACCGGTGAGTTTTCTACCAGCGAGTTCATCATGGACCCTGAAGCCAGTGCGATGCCAGGGCCAAGCGTTGAGATGCATAGGGCCGGTGTGCCGTTAATGCGGGTGTAGGCTTCGGCCATCATGCCAGCCGACAGTTCGTGGTGGGGAGTAACCACTTGCCAGCCGCGTTTCTCCGCTGCCACAAACAGGTGGACAAAGTTGGGGTCGGGAATACCAAATACGGCTTTTACGCCTTCGGCTTCAAGTAGTTCGAGCACTCGCTCATAGACTGGAATAGTGCTCTTTGCGCTGTCGTGGGTTGTTGGCGCGGAACTTTTTTCGTCTGCGTACATGCTGTTTTGCCCTTTCAAGATAGGATGTGAATACGGTTTATTTAAATTTCTTTGGCTCGCCGGTGCCCATATATCGGGCCAGATTGTGATGCAAATTGACGGTGGCGCGTTCCATGTAGGGGTTGGGCTTCGGGCCGGTAAAGCCGACGGATTTCATGCCCTGCTGGACCGCCTCCATGTTGGAGAAATCTTGCGATAGCACGTAACACCAGGCCTCTTCCGTTGGCGGGCAAAACTCCCATTCGGTGGTCGGCTCTTCGCCTTGTGGAAACAGTTCGTAAACCGCGGCTTCAAAGATGCATTTGTCGGGATCGTAGCCGTAGGGGCGTGCGCTATAGCACAGCATATTATTGACCGCATGGCCGATCTGAAAATTAGGGAATATCTGCCAGGCTGTGCCGGCTTCGCTGGCATGGGCCGGGTCAACGGTAGGCCAGATTACCCCCCGCTTTTCATCGTCAGCGCGGGCCGAGGCCAGCCAGTGTTGCAGTACCTCTGTGGGCGGTGTGCCTTCGGGTAGTTCTTCTACAAGACGCTCAGCTGCCTTGACCAGTGTTTCGGTAGTATTGGTATTGGCTTTTTCCCAGGTATATTTCTGCATTTCGGCAGTGGCGATGCGCGGATCATTCTCGGTGCCGATACGCAGCTTTCCGGACTGATTGGCATCCATATCCTTGGGGCGTTCATAGCCGATATTGCTGTGGATACCTTGCACTTTGGCCCAGCCTCGGAATTGCCCATACTGGTTGAATTCCGGGTGTGTAGTTTGTACGTGGTAGGTTTCGTTAAAGGCCTCCATGGCCACTTTCCAGTTGCAGTTGAATACGCCCCATTTGCGCCAGCGGTAGCGCATATTGTGCAATTGGTAAGGCTCAAGCATTTGCGGTACGGGCTTGAGAAAATCTGCGAGGGGTTCGCAGTCTGGATTCAAATTAACCCATAGCCAGCCGCCCCAGGTGTCTAGGTTAACGCTGCTTAGGCTGGTGCATTCCTTTGACAGTGCGCCCTGCCAATCTTCCTTGTGAGGTATATGGGTGTTCTCGCCTTCTAGATTGAAGCGCCAGCCGTGAAAGCCACAAATGAACTGGTTGCGGGTGCCTTTGGCATTGCGAGTCCCTTTTTTGACGTCGATCAGACGGCGGCCGCGGTGCGGGCAGGCATTATGGTAGGCCTGAATGGTATCGGTTGCGGTGCGAATAATAATGACGGAGTCGTCGAGTATTTCGTAGGTGAGGTAGTCGCCAATGTTTGGAATCTCTTCGACGCGACCTGCTTGGAGCCAGACTTTGCGCCACAGTTTGTCGCGCTCAGCGCGGGCATAGTCTTCTGACAAATAAGCTTCGACCGGAATGTTGGCGGCCTCGGAAAGAAATTCCGTAGGGGCATCGGTTGTCATGCGTCCTCCTGTTAGTCACGGCGCAGGCTAATTGCTCTAAGGAAAGCCTATACTTGGTCGACACTGGTGTTTATTAGTGAACCTTCGCAGTTTTTTATGGTTAATGCAATATGTCCGTACATAAAAATTGATAATCACTGTAAAACAGGGGGATATAGTTGAAATTATGAAATTGTCTTCCTTATATGTACGTACAAGCTGTATAGTTGGTTGTTGTTTTTCCGGGCTATTCTCAGGGGGTTACAGTTGCCAGATATTCCGCGCGAAACCGGTGAGCAGGGCAGTACAGTAAAAAGCAAAGCCGCTGGGCCCTTGTACCGCCAGGTTGCCCAAAGTTTGCTAGACGACATTGTTAGTGGTGCGCAGCCGGTCGGTTCGCTGCTACCTACGGAAGACGAGTTGTGCAAACGCTATGAGGTCAGTCGTCATACCGTTCGGGAGGCGCTGCGCGTACTGCGCAACGACGGCCTAGTGGAGTCGCGCCAGGGGGCGGGCACGGTTGTAATCCCTCCGAAATCGTCGGGCAGCGATATTCATCAGGTTATGTCGATTAATGACCTGCTGGCATTTGCCTCGGATGCCCGGTTTGAGGTGGACTCCATCACTATGATTCGTGTCGATGGGAAGTTGGCCGAGCGGGCCGGGCTGAACGAGGGTGACGAGTGGTTGCAGGTGCTCGGTTATCGCCGCGCTCGCACGGGTGATGAGGCTCTGTGCTGGACCGAGTATTACATCAATCGAGATTATGCTGCAGTGGGCAGGATACTGCAGCGCCATGCTGGACCGGTCTTCCCACTGATTGAAGACATGTTTGGTCTGAGCATTATTGAAGTACAACAGCAGATTTCTGCAACCCTGGTGAGCGGAAAACTTGCCGGTGGCCTGCAGGTAAAGCCGGGTTCGGCGGCGCTCGAAGTAAGGCGTACATACAAAACGTCCAGTGGCAGTAAGGCCCAGGTCACCATCAATACGCACCCGGCCGCTCGCTTTCAGCATTCGATGACCATGCGGCGTGTTAGGGGCTGAACTGCCTAACTGTCCGGTAAAATTTATTTGAGGAAACCATGTCCCAGTTGCTCTGGAAGCCATCTCAACAGCGCGTTGAAAACACGTTGCTGTACCATTTTATTTGCGCGCAACATCGCGGTTTTGAAGAAGCGGAGGATGCCTACGATGCAGTGTGGCAATGGTCACTTGATGAGCCTGAAAGTTTCTGGCGTGCCTGTTGGGATTTTTGTGGTGTAGTCGGCGACCCGGGTAGTAGCGTTATTCGCTATCCGGAACGGCTGATAGATACAGAATTGTTTCCGCAGGCTCAACTTAACTATGCGGAAAATTTGCTGGCGAGAGATATTGATGGTCCCGCCCTGATTTTTTGCAGTGAAAATGGTGAGCGTCATGAATGGTCGCGACAGGATCTGCTCGATAAGGTGTCGTGTTTGCAACAGGCGCTGAAAGCCGAGGGCGTTGGGCTAGGCGATCGGGTGGCGGGGTATTTACCGAACCTGCCCGAAACCGTTGCAGCAATGCTGGCGACGACATCGCTGGGGGCTGTTTGGTCTTCTTGTTCGCCGGATTTCGGTCTGAGCGGCCTGGTGGATCGTTTCGGGCAGATCGAACCCAAGGTTCTGTTTACGGCCGATGGCTACTGCTACAACGGAAAGCCCTTTGATTCGCTGAACACGGTGAGTGCACTGTGTGACCAGGTGGACAGTATTGCGAAAGTGGTGGTGATCCCTTATGCGAATTCGCAGCCAGATATTACTGCCTTGGGAAGTCGGGGCATATTACTGGATTCGCTCCTGACGGATTACACGCCGCAAGCGGTTTTCTATACTCGGGTTTCGTTTCGCGATCCGCTTTTTATTCTGTTTTCATCCGGTACCACCGGGCTGCCAAAATGTTTTGTGCATTCCGTTGGTGGTACGCTACTGCACCACCTGAAGGAGCATCAATTGCAAGGCGATATCCGTCCGGGAGATCGTATGCTGTATTTCACAACCTGCGGTTGGGCAATGTGGAACTGGCAGGTAAGTGCTTTGGCTTCGGGGGCATCGCTGGTGTTATTTGAAGGTTCGCCGACCTTTCCCGATGGTTACGCGCTAGCACAATTGGTTCAGCAGGAAAACGTCACCCACTTTGGTACCTCTGCCAAGTATCTGGATTCACTGGCCAAGAAAAACGTACGCCCGATTGAGCGTTTCGATTTCCCACACCTAAGAACGCTGTTTTCGACCGGATCTCCGCTGTCAGCCGATGGCTTTGTCTATGTCTACGACGCATGG
>NZ_JBFJTH010000004.1:0-50520 GCF_041625495.1 Litorivivens sp.
ACTGCGGACCATTGTTTATATACAGACTGTTGGGTTGAGTCGCACTGAAGTACCAACCTTCACCAGTTGCCCAGCTGAGCCCGTTCGCGGCATCGAACAGCGGACCGCGATTGATTACCTCGTCGGTGACCTTGTTGTATTCAAGCAATGAGGGGCCAACACCGCCGCGGCTTCTGTCCATACCCATGAAGATCAGCATCGTATCTTGACCGACATGGTTGTTGATATTGTTCCAGTAGGAATAGCCAACATAATTGACACAATCGGCGCCGTTACAGTCACTGGCGTTGGTCAAGCGTACGCCTACTGTGTTGTAAGGTTCAGGAAAAGTAAATTTGCCTCTTTCTGGCAGAAAAGCCTCGATCTGCGAGCGCGTCAATTGGGCGCGCGCCTGGGCAGTGCTAGGCTGCTCCAGAAACCCACCAGGAAATTCCTCCGCAGCCACCGGCATTGAAAGCTGGTAGCCCAGGGTCATTACACAAGCGTACAATGAATGTTTTGTGTGTAGTTGCAATCGCATCGGGTACTCCGCTGTATTCATAAGTTGCTTATGGATACTCCGCTCTCCCAGTTATGAGCCCGAATATCCGAAGACAGAACTGTTTATACAGGCGAAGTGCAACAGGCTCGTTTAGTTTATGCAACGGAAATGTAACGGCTTTGTAACGACTAGCGTCAACGTGATGCACGGCCATTAATAACGTGAACCGCAGCGAACAGCCTGTGCAGTTGCACCCTTTTAACCCGTGTTTATCAGTCAAAAATTGGGATGAATACCTGATGGGTAAGCTCAGTACAGAAAGCTAGTATTACAAAAGAGACGGAGAAAAAGTGCCACCCAAGGCATAGAACTTATCAATACTCAGCCGGCAAGGAGCATGCGATGAGAGCTGTCAATACCAATGATTCAACCCCCAGATCTGGACGCGGTCACGGCGCCATTCCTATTAGCAATCCTAAAGTTTTTGACCTTTTGTCGCAGGATAAACTTGCCCTGACGAACGTCAGAGAACCTGAACCCATGCTCATTCGGGAGACTGACGATATTGTGATAGCCCGACATGCTGGACGATGTCTGGGGAAGAGCCTGGGTTGCTCTGACAGCAAAATCGCGCTGTTAACGACGGCCATCTCAGAGTTAGCACGCAATATCATACTCTACGCCGAAAAGGGTGAAATCAGTGTCTCTGAAATACGCGTTGGCCCATCCAATGCTATTCTGATTATTGCAAACGACAATGGCCCTGGCATTGCCGATGTTGATTGCGCCCTCGCTGGCGGCTATTCCACATCAGGGGGACTGGGGCTCGGTCTTAGCGGTCTGCACCAAATAGCCGACCGGTTTGAGATTGAGAGTCATTACGGTGAAGGTACCTGTGTAAAAGTCATTATTCTGGCCGGTTAGTTATAAACAAATCGTCTTACTGGATTTCTCATTAAGCGATTTAAAGATACCCAATAATAAATTGCGCATATAGCACTGCGTTGTGTGTGTTATCGCACAGACGGAATAGTCAAAGAAACGTAACACTGGTGTACCGTAGCCGTAAGGTAGCAAGGCTGCGGTTCCTGTAGTCCACCGCAAGGACTGGTGTTATGCAGTGCAAGGATAATCCGCAGCAAGACCCCGAGGTGCCGCCAGGAAGTCCATCTGACAGCGCTATAGCCTCACGGATCGGTCAACCCACCGATGATTCACCCTGCGATCGTCGCGCCCCGCTAACCACAGAGACTCAGAAGCAGCAACCACGTTTTTTTCAGGTAAGTGTCGGGGAGCTCGACAGTATCCGTCGCGCGATAAAAACCTACGACATCCCCCCGCATGATGACGTTGGCTGCAATGCATTATTGAGCAGTCTGTACGAAGCTCAAGAAGAGTCCGCTCGACGCGTTGCACAACGACTGCATGATGATTCCGCACAGATGCTCGCCACTGTCTACCTGGAATTGGCCGAAATCAGGCGCGAGTGTCCTGAACAGATCGCAAAAAAAATAGATGGCGTCGGCCGTTTGCTTGACGTGGTCTGCGAACAGATCCGTGGGCTGTCCCATGAGCTTCGGCCACCAGTGTTAGACCAACTCGGCCTCATGCCGGCATTACGTTTCCTTGCTACAGGGTTCAGCCGCAGATCAGACATAAAAATAGGTATTGCTGGAAGTGCTCAAGGTCTCTCCAGCGCCATTGAAATCGCACTGTACCGCGTGGTTCAGGAGGCACTGTCCAATATTGTGCGACACGCTGGTGCCACCCAGGCAGAGGTCAGACTATGGATTGAAGCTGATACCGTACACTGCACAATTACCGACAATGGCGCAGGATTTACCGTCCCCGACGAAGCAGCTGACACCACACATGGGCTCGGTCTGCTTGGTATTTACGAACGCGTAACTGCCTTGGGCGGTGAATGCCGGATTGTTTCCTGCCGCCGCAAAGGCACCGAATTCACCGAATTTCAAGTGGAACTTCCGTTATGATGAGTATGAGTAGAGACGTTGTTGTCGCCGATGACCACCAGATGTTCCGACAGGGAATAAAGTCCCTACTGGAAGCCGAAGATTTCAATGTTGTAGGCGAAGCTGTAGACGGTCATGACGCCATTCGCCTGGTACGACAATTTAATCCAGCGGTCGCACTGCTCGACTTCAGAATGCCTCAGTTGAATGGCATAGATGCCGCCCACGAGATTCAGCGTCTGTCGCCTCAAACAAAAGTCGTGCTGTTAACAATGCATGATGAAGAGTCTTTCGCACTTGAAGCACTAAAAAGTGGCATTCGGGGCTATGTGCTCAAGAATCAGGCTGCATCAGAATTGATCTACGCTATCCACGAAGTGCTTAAAGGCGCAGTCTATCTAAGTCCGGGGATTTCGGAAGGTGTTGTAAACGCCTTATTATCCAAGAAAGATCAGCCAGAAGACGTACTGACCTGTCGAGAGAAGCAGGTACTGCAGCTTATTGCTGAAGGCAAGACGACAAAAGATATTGCAGAGTTACTGCACTTAAGCGTGAAAACAGCCGAATCTCACCGATCCCATATCATGCAGCGCTTGGATATCCACAATGTTGCCAGTTTGGTGCGCTACGCCATTCGGCAAGGTCTTATCGAAGCCTGATTGGCTATTCCCAAACAGCTGTTGTCGCCCAACAGCGAGCCGCCTAGTGCCTCAACCAGTCGGGCGATACCTTGATCCGGTACCCCACATTGCGCACCGTAACAATGTTTTCTGCAGACGCACCCAACTTGTGGCGCAAGCGACTCATATGAACATCGAGCGTGCGAGACTCTACCGTACAGGCACGCTTGTACCCCCAAACCCTTTCCAGTAAATCCTCACGGGTCAACACTCGCCCTTCCACCTCTAGTAATTCCTGCAGAAGACGATATTCCGTCTCCGTCAGGTCTACCGGACTCCCATCAACATAAACAACCCACTGCTCCGGAACCATTTGAATGGTACCGGCCTTTAGCACGTGTTGAAGTTGATCTACGCGTCGACGGTGTTGCAATCCAGTAATCTTGCTGAGTAATTGCTCCATGTCGACCGGGCTGACCAGATAATCATCGGCCCCAACGTTTAACGCCAAAACGCGTTCTGAGGGATCATCAACAGCACTGATAATAATGATCCGGAGCTCTCTCATATGCAGCTCTGTACGAATGAATTTGCACAATCGCATACCCCCCATCTCTGGAAGGGAACTATCCAGTACAATAAATGCAGGGCTCGCACTCGTCAGCAGTTTGATAGCTGAGTCAGTGCTAGGTGAGAGGAGGACGTCGAAGCCAGCCCCATCCAGGGCCGACTCAATGGAATGGCTCAACTCCTCGTCACAGACTGCAATAAGTACGGCTTGTGCCGATGCTTTATTCACTCGGAGTCCGCGCGTTGGCTGTCAGTATCTATATGGTAGCGACGCGATATAGCGCAAACAAACGGGTACATACCCCATGAGGCCACCGAGAACACCCTATTTAACGAACGACTAAGTAAAAGTACTTATAGATGACGACTGTCAGGTAGTTGGCGGGGGCAGCAGACTATCGGCCTTTTTCTTAACGACCCGATAGCATTCACAACAAAGCAGTTCGAGTTGAGGCCTGTCTAACAATTTTATATGGCCGCGGTGGTAGTCAATCACTCCGAGGTTTCTGAGTTTACCGGCAGCATCCGTGACACCCTCGCGACGCACACCCAACATGCCGGCTATCAGCTCCTGCGTCATAACGAGCTCGTCGCCGGAAACACGATCGAGCGATAACAATAGCCAGCGGCACAGCTGCTGAAGTATGGAGTGATGCCGATTACACGCCGCCGTCTGCGCCATCTGGATGAATACGGCTTGGGTGTAGCGCAACACGATCGCCATCAGTTCGGTATGACGATTAAACTCCCTTTCAAACTGTTTGCCGCTTAGCTGGTAAAATTGACCCGCACTTATAACCATGGCCTGACTGGTGCTCGGCTGTCCACCCATGATCCGTGATAGCCCGATCACGCCGTCGTTGCCCACCAGGGCGATCTCCGCTGACGAGCCGTCTTCCATCACATGCAACAATGAAACGATGCTATCGACAGGAAAATACACCATGTCTACCAAATCATCTGACTCATGCAACATTTGACCCGCAGAAAAACATACCAGCCCCAAATGAGGCTTTAACCGGCGCACAACGACCGACGGCAAGGCTGCCAGCAGATGATTCTGTTGTGGTAAAGGCTGAGTCTGCACCTTGAGCTCCCGTTAGCAAACGGTTGTCGTTACTGTATCTGTATTTGCGCGTGTATCAACATCACCTATTAGACGACAAAGGGCGCGTCACCAGACGCGCTCGTTGCAGGCCTTTCTATAAGTCTTAAGGTGCACTGCCACTTACCGCTCCCAAGCTTAGAGCCCCGGCGGGCAAGCGCCGTAAATCAAACAATGGAAGTTCAACACCAACAACGCTTACATCATAAGGATTCGGCGGATTCAGCACACTGTCTTGTTCGTTAATCGCCGAAGCGACAGGGTCGGGGTAAGTGGTACCTGCGGCGGTTTGAATCAAGGTAGTTGCGCCACTAGCGGAAGCTCCATTAATTATCGCGCTGAACTGAACATGGCGCTGATAGAAGAATAGTCCTACCTTGTCTCCAGGCTGAAGGCGCTCACCCACACCAGGTAATAGAAACCTGTCGTTGCCCACATTCGGGTTACTGGTGTACGGCTCAGCATTCTCAATCAGACCGGTGACTTCCGCGTCGACGAGGATTTTATCGCCGCTCGCCCGCTCGATACCGACACCAAAAAAGGCGATGGCGTCGCTGGGTGAGCCCACGCCAGTGACGGTGATAGCGTCAATACTGGGGATGCCTGCCAGCACAATATTATCGCCGGCATCGCTCGGTACGGTATACAGCTCCAAAAAGTTGGCACCCAGGTAACTGTCATCTGGTCCCTGACCTACACTGACCTCGGCCGCTTCTAGACGCACAGGCACACCGCCCTTGTCCACAGGCTGTGATCCCGCAGGGAAGTAATCGAGCAGCAGTCCCTGTGGCTGAGCGGTATGTGCGCTTTGCGTATTGGCAACAGAGATACAGACATTGGGTAGCGTGTCCAATAGCGGCGAAGACGCGCCTTTCAGGTGCACCTCAAACCAGGCCTTGATTACTTCGGTACCCACTAAACCACCGCAATCAGCAGAGCCTTCAAACAAGTGGTCAAGGGGATTCATGTGACCACCTTCATTGGTCAATACCGCCACTTTGGTGTTGGCATCCTTTATGGAATCGAAAAACTGGTAATTCCAATAGGCCTCGGTCAAGTGAAACAGCACGTCGCGGTTCCCCTGCAGCAAAAGTGTAGGTACCGGCCTCGCCACAAAAGTGCTCTGGTCATTACAGCCGGGGCGATCGCTGTCACACCACGGACCAACGCCGTTTTGCGCCTGAAAGTGACGCACTTGCCGATTGAACATCTGCAGCACAACATCGCGGTCGTAACCCTGCAATTCCAAAGTCCGCATAAGGTCATCTTTGGTGCGAATAAGGTTAGCCTGAGGGCTTCTGTAGCCGATCTGATTACACATCGCCTCCACTGCGGGGGTATTGGTCACCCCCGGGTCCGGCGGGCCATTTCCATCTGCGAACAGGCACAGAAGACCGTCAAAAGAGAGCTTAACGGCATCACCCGGCAGTAGACTGTTAATCAGACTATGCCAGGTACCCGAAGGCACAATCGTGTCCACTCGCCGATCCAATAACGCCAGAGGAAATTGCCAACCGCCACCGTAGCTATAGCCAATAAGGCCCACGCGGATATCTTTGGCAATGTCGGTTTCTTCGAGATAAATGGAAAAACGGTCTGCGTTTTCCGCGAGCCAATCCAGCAACCGAATGGCATCCTGCGTTTCCGCCTGGGGATCCATCACTCGCGCCAAGCCACCGCCGTTATCGGGCTGCGACTCACCGTGACCACGTTGATCGAAAGAAACCGCAACATAGCCATAATGTGGCAAAGCTTGGAATAGCTCGAGTATCTGAGGGAAAAAGGCTGTCTTATCTACCTCACCATTTTCATCCAGCGTGTTTGACACTTCCCCGCCATAGCCATGGCTGTGAATAACCACCGGAAAGCGATCACCGGGACAGCGTTCCGGCAGGGCGATACTCACATCAAAACTGGTTGAGGGCAGCACATCGCCCGAGTAATTTACGGTGTCGTAAACGTTGGGAAGTTGGCTGGTAACCTTTTCCAGCGCATCAGCAGTAATCAGTTCTGCCGGAAGACGCTCAGCTGCCGCGCACTGTAAAACCGGAGGCAGCGCAGAGACAACCGGGGTATTTGTGGTATTCGTGTCGGCAGCAGGGGAACTACTGCTAGAACTACTGCCATTACAAGCAGTTATGAGTAAAACACTGGTTATCAGCGCTTCCTTAGCGCCCACCGCAAAACTCCGCATACTACACCTCTATTGTTGACGGCGACCACTTTAGCACATAAGAAAAAGAACGACCTAGGGCATCACTTGGTACAACTGGAGCCCAAAGAAGACAACGCGCGTGCCGTCAATGTATCACTCGATCAGGTTGGAAACCCAACGTTGACGCATTAACCACTTAGTTCACACGGTAGAAAGGACATTCACAATACGGGAATGCCGAGGCTTTGATAGCGCCGCTTCTGAAAAACCAGCCTCACACGGCGAGCGGCATTGCGGTAGGACGCGACTTTCGCGCTGGGCGAAGCGCCATTTCATCTTCAACCACTCAGCTCATTGCAGCGTCTATCTTATTAAACAGTGCATTGAGATCTTCTATCCCCAACGCTTCCGCGTGATCGCGTACGCTGTTTACAAGCTTGTGTAAATGGCGACTGGTTTCGTCATCGAGTTGCCCCAGATCACTCAATCGCTTGGTGAGAACCCCAACCATCATTAGGGACAAAATAGCTATATGATCGGTCTGATTGACGGGCTGCATGATAGCGCCTCCTCGGATGTACGAAACATATCAACTTGAGTATAGATCACCAGGCGCGTCTTAGCGGCTGGTTGCCTTCACCGAAAATCCGGTAACAGGGCGCCAGCCGCAGGCGGGTTATGCAATTAATCGTACGCAGCCTTAGAAGAGCTTCGCGGTCACCGTAAGCCCCACCAGCTTATCCGGCCCGGGGATAAAGGTTGGCAAGCCAAAACTGTCACCGGTGTTGCCCGCGTCGAGCAGATAGTCTTTATCCTGCAGGTTCTTGCCATAGAGCTCGACAATAAAATGCCCAGCCACTGTTTCGTATCGCAAGGTCAGGTCCAACAGGCCATAACTGGGCTGGAATTCATCCTGCGTGTCGTCGGTTTCCTGCAGATCAGGTCGATCGTTGTCATCATCGAAGAAGAACTTCGATTTATAGCTGTAAGACGGTGTTATAGAGAATGTGCCAACATCAGTGATGTAGCTATAGGTGGCGCCAATGGCGGCGCTGTGATCCGGGCTTAGTCGGAAACGGTTACCCGCAAACTGCTGCGGCTGGCCTGAGTCGTCCTTACTGGCAAAACGCCCATAATTATAGCCATAACTCATAAACACCTTAAGATTATCGAGCGGCTGAGAATCAAGCTGCAACTCAACACCGTGCGATGTAGCCGAGCCCGCGTTCAGCACTTCCACAGCCGCCTCCCCCGGCACAAAAATGGTTGTCTGAAAATTGGTGTACTCATAGTAAAACACCGAACCGCTTAAATTAATGCGATCGTCCCAGAAACTGGCAAAGCCACCTATTTCATAGGAATCAACGATTTCTGCATCCAGGGTTTCGGCTTTGACAAAGTCTTCTTCGGGCGGCGTATTGAACGCAATCACTTCAGGTCGACGACCGCGCGCATAACTGCCCCACAAATTCACGTCCTCACTCAAATGGTACGACGCTACCATGCGCCAGGAGAGCCCACTGAAGGTGTCACTAGCCTGCTGCAGCTCACCCCCTTCACTGGCGGCAATAAACAGCGTGTTGCCCGGATCGTATACCGTGACACCTGGGATGCCAGGCAACAGCGTGTTGGCCTTGGAACGACCGAAATAACTGGTTTTCTTGTCATCTCGAGTCCAGCGAATACCCGCCGTCAATTCCACTTTCTCGTTCAGGTGATAGGTGGCATCGGCGAACAGGTCTGTCGACGTGGTATCACTGCGGTTGGCAAACTCCTCTTCGTAAAGAATGCCCGAGGATGGAGCCGAGGGCTCACTGCCCCGGCCGGTCGCTAAAAACTCAAGAAAGAACGGCAGCCCCACCCCCGTGTCGGTAGCGAGTGGGACATACTGCTGACCTTCCTCACTCAAATAGTTAGCGCCAAAAAACGCCGACAGGTTACCTCCGGCGTCGAAATTGATGCGCAACTCCTGACTGAACTGCTCGCCATCCGCAATCTCTGATGCCACCAGAATGTCATAGTGGGAACCGTCGCCATCGAAAATTTCCTCTGACTCAAACTCCCGGACGCCAGAAATTGACGTAAACGACCAGTTTTCGCTGAAATCCCAACTGACAATACCCGTTAAAGTATCAAGATCTCGCTCCAGACCCAGATCGCCATTGTCGCGAAAGCCACCAAAGCTGCGTAGCGCCGCACCCGTAAATGGGCTGGTATCACCCCCGGGGGGAGCAAAGCGATTATTCTTGAAGCCAGTGCCCGGTGGCGTGTCGTTCTGGTGATTGGCAATCAGATCAATGCGCAATGATTCCAGCAGATCCAGTCGCAAAGACACACGATACGCACGCAAGTCCGCACCGTTAAAACCGGTTCCTCCCAGCAGGTTTTCCACGTACGGGTCACGCTTTTTATCAATAAAGGCTATTCGACCTGCCAGCCTTTCATCCAGTATCGCTCCACCGAAGTGGCCACCCACTTCGGTGTACTGCGTATCGCGCACGCTTTCACCGTAGCCCAGTTTGAGTTGGCCTTCGGTCTCATAATCTGCCTTGCGCTGGATAACATTGATTCCCCCGATCAGTGCAGCGCGTCCAAACAGCGTGCTCTGAGGGCCCTTCACAACTTCCACTCGCTCCAGATCGTGCAGCTCAAAAAAAGACCCGCGCGATCGCGATGCCGGCACGCCATCCTGGAAAATTGCGATGCGCGGCTCAATATTGGCTTCACCGCTATCGGAGGTAATACCGCGAATGACAAAAGCTGGATTGTTGGCGCTTTGCTCTTGCACCTCCAGCCCCGGCACAAAATTGGCCAATTCATCAAACTGTTGAATATTCAGCTCGGCCAGTTTGTCCCCACTCATGGCATTGATATTGATAGGCACATCGCGCAGTGACTGCTCTCGCTTCTGGGCGGTGACGATGACTTCCTCTATCTGTGCATTAAGCGGCAGAGCCGTGATCCCGAAGATTGCTATCGAGCACCACCTTAGAATTGGCCGTGCAGCCTCGCACCACGATACAGGCGATAGATACTGAGATTTTAGCAAGGACATTTCCGCAGCTCCGCTTGTTGATAATTATTATTTTCCACTGCAACGTTTTCGGGCAGGGCGAGTGCAAAACACTGTTGCGACAATACTGTAAAACGACTCGTTGGTCTAAACCAAGTACAACTGACACCTTAGTCTGCATGGGAGAATGATCAAAGGATCTTGCACTCGTTCACCATTTCCGAAATTGATCCGCAAACACCATTTGGAATATTCAGACATAAATGCTCCAATAGCCTACAACAAAAGTGGCCTAACCGTTTGTAACTTCGCTAAAAAAGTTTGATAACACTATCGCGAACATATTAATTACCCGGATACGACATGAGCCACTCTTGTTACGCAGCACCCTGTGATCAAGGAGTTGATAATGATAAAAGCACTTTGTCGATTGACCGCATGCAGCCTTATATTTTCTGTGAACCCCGCACTGTCGCCCACCGCAGGCGCCCAGGCATTGGAGGAGGTGATTGTCACTGCCCAGCGACGCAGTGAAAGCACCCAGGATATACCGGTGGCCATCACCGGCTTCACGGGTAACTCCATCGAAAAATTCGGCATTGAGAGCACCAACGACGTGGGCGCACAGGTACCCAATATGCAAGTGAGCGGTCCCTATGGTGAGGTTCAGCCCATCTTCGCCATTCGCGGCGTGAGCATGTCGGACTACAACTCCAACCAGGCCAGCCCGATTGGCGTGTACGTGGACGAAGCCTACCAGCCAGCCGTGTACTCCCACGGCGCCAACTTCTTCGATCTGGAGCGCCTTGAGGTCTTGCGCGGTCCTCAGGGAACCCTCTACGGCAAAAACACGACCGGCGGCGCAATCAATATGATTACCCGCACCCCTCAGATAGACACCGAATTCAATGGCCGTATAAAGGTCGGAGTAGGCTCCTTTGACGCCACCATGGCCGAAGCGGCGATCGAGGGCACATTGATTCCCGGCACCTTGTCAGCGCGTTTTGCCACCTTGTTCAAAAAAGACGACGGCTACCAAGAAAACCCCCTCGGCGGTGCCAACGGCGCACAAACTGACACTCGCGGTGGCCGCCTGGCGCTAAACTGGGCAATCAACGACAACGCCACCGCCGTGCTGAAAGTAACGCGCACTGAAAACGACGCTAATACCGCGCAGGTGCGCAATGAACCGGGTGTGGATATCCGCAATACCAGCAGCACTGCCAATTCCAATGGATTTATTGACTACACCGGCTACTCGCGACCGGCACGCGATCTGGACTTCCACGAGATTGAATCCAACAAGGTGGGGCCGTTGATCACCCAGACCGATACCGCCGTGCTGACAGCCACGGTTGATTTTGAGGACTTTTCACTGGTATCAGTCAGTTCATATGGCGATGCACGTTATTTTCAGGACGCCAATACCGACGGCTCACCGCTGCGTCTGCTGGAAATCGACTGGTCGTCTGATACGGTCTACTACAGTCAGGACCTGCGCTTCGTCAGTGAATGGAACAGTCCTTTCCAGTTGATCGCCGGACTGTATTACGGCTTTGAAGATCTGGGCCTGAAAAACATCTACTGCATTTTCGAAGACTTGCCGGATACGCGGGTGGGCGAAGAAAACCCAGACACTATTGGTCTCGCGCCCTTTCTCGTGGGCTTCGGCTGCGTAGACCAGCGCCTGGCCACCGAGAAAGAAAGCCTTGCCGCTTACGGTCAACTCCGCTTTGAGCCCACCGACCGACTCGGCTTTGATCTCGGCCTGCGCCAAACCGAAGATCGCAACGACATGCCCTACTACAATACCTCGCGGCTTGACTACGATGGCACCCCAATCGGCACCTGGGTACCTGGTAATACGACTGGCCGCGACGAAGCATTCACGCCGGTCACGGCATCTCCCAACCAGATCGCCTACTGCCTGAGCAATCCCAGCGCCTGTACTGCGCCGCCCGGCTTTACCCACGGGCCGTACACGCTGGCGTCACAACAGCCACTGAGTGCTGTTGAGAACGAATGGACTGGCAAGCTCGGTGTCGATTACGCACTGACGCCCGACATTCTGCTGTATGCGGCCTACAGTCGCGGCTATCGCAGCGGCAGCTATAATGGCGGCGTGTACTATCTGGAGCGCGATATTGATGACGCGTACGCACGCCCGGAATTTATCGACGCGTATGAAGTCGGTGTAAAAGCGGATCTGCTGGACGGTCGCGCCCGGTTTAACGCCGCCGCCTTTTACTACGACTATACCGATCAGCAGTTTGTTAACGTGGTAGGGATTTCGGTCTTTCTGGAAAACGCGGGCGCTTCGGAAATTCAGGGCGTAGAAGCCGAGTTCCAGTATCAGATTAACGAACGGCTGTTCCTGAACACTGGCATCGGTTTACTGGATACCGCCTACAAAGAACTGATGTTGGCCGATACCACCACCCTCGCCAACCCGGAAGATCAGGTGGATCTGGCGGGCAACGATCTGATCTCAGCGCCCGACGTGAATTTCAGCATCTCGCTGGACTGGGACATGCTGGTCACCGAATACGGCTATCTGGCGCTCAACGTCAATGGCTCGTATCAGAGCAAACAATGGTACAGCGCCTACAACGACAAGGCTGAATACGAAGCCAGTAAGCAGGATGCCTACCACCTGATTAATGCACGCCTGGGCTGGTTCTCAGCTACCGATACCTACAGTGTATCGGCCTTTGTGAAAAACATTGAAGACGTAGAGTACGACTACTACGCCATCGACCTGCAGGCATCCTTCGGTTACACCTACTTTCTTTCCGGGCCACCGCGCAGCTGGGGCCTGGAAGCCAGTTATCGTTTCTAACGCGACAACATAGACGCGGCACCGTGACAGCCTACGCTGTCACGGCTCATTCAGAAAAGCGCGGCGATAATCGCATCCCGCGTTTGCTCCGGCTCGATAACCGCGTCAATCTCCAGATAGCTGGCCGCCTCGATGGCCTTACCTTTGTCGTAGGATTCGGCCAGCAAACGATCAAACAAGGCCTGCCGCTCGGCAGGGTCTGCCACCGCTTCAAGCTGCTTACGAAACCCCAGTTTCACTGCGCCCTCAAGCCCCATGGCACCAAACTCACCGGTGGGCCAGGCAGCCGCGTAGACCGGGCGCGCAAAGCTGCCCCCGGTGAGAGCCATAGCACCGAGGCCATATGCCCGACGCAGGAAAATGGCCGCCCAGGGAACCCTCGCCTTTGCTCCGGCTGCAAACAGGCGTGACATGCGACGCACCGCGCCCTCATTTTCGCTATCTGGCCCCACCATAAAGCCCGGGGTGTCCACCAACGACACCAGCGGCAAGTTGAACTGGTCACAGAGCTCGATAAAGTCGGCCAGTTTATCGGCGGCCTCGGAGTCGATAGCGCCGCCCAAATGCTTACAATTACTCGCTATAAGCCCTAGTGGGCGTCCCGCTATTCGCACCAGTGCGGTCAAGGTTGCAGCGCCGTAATTGGGCTTAAGTTCCAACACACTATCGCTATCGCACAGCTGCTCAATAATCTGACGAACGTTGTAGGCAAAACGGCGATCAACGGGCAGGTGCTCACCAATACCCTCTTGATCCGGCCCCTCGCCATCATCAGTGACACCCCGTTGAAAATAAGACAGAGCTTTGCGCGCCAGCACCGTCGCCTCGGCTTCGTTCTCTGCCACCACATCGATGACGCCATTGCGCGTCTGGCTTTCCACCGGACCAATCTGAGTAGGCAGAAAGCTGCCCAGCCCTCCCCCTTCGATCATTGCCGGACCGGCCATGCCAATCCAGGACGTTTTCGTTGCAATGCGAATATCGGCGGCACCGAATAGCGCTGCGTTACCGGCAAAACAATAGCCATTGTTCACCGCTACACGCGGCACGACGCCGCGAAGTCCGGCCCACTGGGCAAAAGACGGCACGTTCAAACCAGCAAACTGAGTGAGCACATCAGTATCTCCGGGACGACCGCCACCACCTTCGGTATACATCACCACTGGCAATGACTGCTGCTGGGCCAGGCTCAGGGCACGATCGAGCTTCTTGTGGTGAAAGTATCCCTGGGTGGCGGCCAGCACGCTATAGTCATTAACAATCACCACCGCCCGTTCACCGTTGAGGTGGGCAGTACCGGTAACGATGCCATCGCCAGAGGTGTTGCGTTTTAACTCATCGAGGTCCCGGTGCTGACGTTGCGCCGCCACTGCAAACTGGCCGTACTCCACAAAGCTGTCGGCATCACACAGTGCAGCAAGATTTTCACGGGCTGTCCGGTAGCCCTTTACGTGTCGTTTCGATACCGCTGCAGTACGGGATGCATCCTGGGTGAGTGCAACGCGCTCGCGCAATTCCAATAGCGCAGGGTGGTCGATATTTTTCCCGTCTGCTGCTGTCGTGCTCACATTTTCTCCCTGCAGCACAAACTCGCACAGGCCATAGCCCTTTTGCACAGTAGCCCCCGCAATAGCCAACCAGCGCTGCACAACGCCAGAGGCCGGCGCGGTCAAGGGTGTCTGGATTTTCATAGATTCGAGAATGGCCAGTTCCTGACCGGTGGTCACCGAGTCGCCTTCGGCAACCAGATGTCGCACCACCACACCAGCAACAGGCGAGGAGAGTATTTCCATTGGACTGATTCGCTTTGTGTAAAACGGCCACATAAGGTGCCAGCGCTAGAGCTGGCATTCAAGCCTAAATCTGCCGGTGTTTATTTACATCTAGAGCAATGGCTTTAACGCTTCAACCAGCTCTGGAGATGTCGGCCGCACCTGGGAAGGAAAACTTTTGACGAACTGACCGTTGCGATCAATCAAATATTTATAGAAGTTCCAGCGCGGTTCCGCTGCACCGCCACCTATCAGCGAGCGAAAGAATCCATTGGCCTCTGTCCCGGTGACACTGCTGCTTTCCAACATGGTGAAGGTCACCCCGTAATTGACATAGCACACCTTGGCGGTCTGTTCGGCGGCGGCGTATTCCTGTCGAAAATCATTTGAAGGAAAGCCCACAATTTCCAGCCCCTGTTCACGGTAGGTCTGATACAGGGCTTCGAGACCTTCAAACTGTGGCGTAAAGCCGCAGCGGCTAGCCGTATTCACCACCAGTAATACCTTGCCGGCAAAGCGTTCGCAAAAGGACACGCGCTGATCGCTGCGCAGCAAGGGGTGCTGATAATCGAGCAAACCTGTACAGTCCGCCCGCGCCAGTGAACCCACTAACAACGACAGCATCAGCGCGATACGCATCAATCAATTCTCCGTGGCGGCAGATCAGGTTTGGCATAGGCCATTCGGCACAGAGGCTGTGGAGCGTAGTAACTGTCTACGCCTGCCAGCGCTACCGAGCCACTGCGATAGAGGTCAATGGAACCGTCATCGCGCAGCGCATTGTCCGGCACCGATACCCACACAACTTCGCCAATAACCATGTGAGTGCCGTTAATCGCAAGTCGCTGCTCTTCCCGCAGAGACAGTCCCAGACTCAGGAACGCTTCTTTAACATAAGGAGCAGCAAAACCCTCGCGATAGGCAGGTGTCAGGCCGCAGGCGGTAAACTCCGATTGCTCTCGCGGATATCGAGCCGCCGTCTGATGGGCCGGTTCAATCAGGGTTTCATGCACGTGACTCAGAGTGTAATGCCCTGTCGCACGAATATTATCCAGCGTATGCCGGGGTGCAACATCCGGCCGCAGAACCAGCATGATCAGCGGTGGATGAGAACCAAGATGGACAGCAGAACTCATGATCGCCAAATTTTCCTGACCGCCAGCACTGCAGGTGCCCACCAGGTTCGCCGGTTTATAACCGGTAAGGGAGTTAACGAATGCGGCGCGATATTGTTTGTCCCAATCGGCCATCGCTTCGGCACTAATATACAAAGGCGTGTTCCTCTCTTTGTCTGGCCCTGTTACGCACGGGCACGGCTTATGGATCGCTCATCGCCACTCGAAACTGGGCCGGGGTGGTGCCGGACCAGCGCTTGAACGCTTTCACAAAGGCGCTTTCATCAGAGAAACCCAAGCGTTCGGCAGTTTGCGCAATGGTGCCACCATCACGCAGGCACTGCTCCGACAGATGCTGAAGCACGGAGGCACGCAGCAACCGAAAACTAGTGCCTTCATCCTGCAGCTTGCGCACCAGATGACGACCGCTAAGACCAAGCTGCTCGGCCACGCGCTCCTTGCCCCAGCGCGGATGCTGACGCAGCAGCTGCTGCACCTGAGCGCTCAGGCTCGCGCTGTCGAGCCCCGCGAGAATGGCGTCGGCCAGTCGCAACAAGTGATCGCGCATGGCGGCATTGGCCTGAATCAGCGGCGTGGCCTGCAAGCTTTCACTGAAACACAGGGCATCGTTTTGCCGGCCAAACAACACATCCACAGCCAACAGGGATTGATAAGTTTCAGGTGCCGCCGAGGGTTCGCTCACAAACTGAACATGACAGCCTTCAAACTTGCCACCGGACACCCAGCGCGCCAGATTTAGCACACAGGCCATAACGGCCTCCACCCGTTCGCGTCGACACCGGGTGTAATGGGGGCTGTAGACCAGATGACAGCGCGTGCCGTGAAATTCCAGGCTGAAATCCCCCCCTTCACCCACAATCGGGTGGTATTCCACCAGCATATCGAGCGCTTCCCCCAGGGTTTCGCAGCTCATCAACAGCATCCCCACCAGATCGAGATGGCCTACGTGCAGTGACAGACCGAGCCGAATTCCTACCAGCGGGTCTTGCGAGGCATGGCAATAGGCCTCCCATACCTCATCCTGCAGTGCCAGAGGAGTACGCCCATCGCCGGGCAGACGCGCCAACAGGCTGTCTGGCAGGGCAATGCCGGCGCGCTGGGCGCTCTGAAGAATCCCTTGGGTAAACTGTTGGGTTACGCTGGGCTGATCGGCCATGTCGTCCTTAATTAACCTGTGTTCGTCCCGAAAAAGCCATCACCTGCATGAACGGCTCTATTATGCTTATTGGCTAAGCATAACACTGCAAAGGATCTGGTATGTATGCTGTGATTGGCGCGGGCCCAATGGGGCTCGCTACTGCGCGCAACCTGCAGAAATATAATCTCCCCTTTGTGGGATTTGAACTGAATAAAGACGTCGGCGGGCTGTGGGATATCGACAACCCCCACAGTACCATGTACGAATCTGCCCACTTGATCTCGTCGCGGCACATGACCGAGTTCGCCGAGTTTCCCATGGCGAAAGACGGTGCGCCCTACCCCCACCACTCCGAGCTGCGCCGCTATTTCAGGGACTACGCCGCCCATTTTGGGCTCTATGACCACTACCGCTTTAACACCCGGGTGGTTTCTGTCGAGCCCGATGGCAACGGTGGCTGGGATGTGACCAGTGAAAAAGATGGTGTCGAGCACCGTGAAAACTTCCGTGGTGTACTGATTGCCAACGGTACCCTCAACCACCCCAACATGCCCGAGTTGCCTGGCGAATTCGCCGGTGAAGTGATGCACGCCTGCGACTATCGCAGCCCCGAGGTATTTGCCGACAAGCGGGTACTCATTGTGGGCTGTGGCAACTCAGCCTGCGACATCGCGGTAGATGCGGTACACCGCGCCCGTGCCGTCGACCTTTCAGTACGCCGTGGCTATTACTTTCTGCCCAAGTTTATCGGCGGCCGCCCTACCGATACCCTCGGTGGAGCCATCAAATTGCCGCGTCGACTGAAACAGCGTCTCGATGCGCTGCTGATTAAAATGGTCGTCGGCAAACCGTCTGACTATGGTTTGCCTGAGCCAGACTACCGCATGTACGAATCGCACCCGGTGATCAACTCACTGGTTTTGCACCATATCGGTCATGGCGATATCCAGCCACGCCGTGAAATCCAGTCGGTTGACGGTCATACCGTCACCTTCAGCACTGGCGAATCGGCTGACTATGACCTGATTCTGATGGCAACCGGTTACCACCTGCACTATCCCTTTATCGACCAGCAGCACCTGAACTGGAATCCTGGCGAGGGGGCCCCGTCGCTGTACCTCAATATCTTCAACCCGAAACAGGATTCTCTGTTTGTCATGGGTATGATTGAAGCGGCAGGGCTTGGCTGGGAAGGTCGCAACGAACAAGCAGAAATGGTGGCCCTGTATATCAAGCAACGCGAAGCCGGGCGCGATTCCGCAACAACCCTGCAAAACAAAATTCGACAATTTGGCGGCGAGCGGCTTGATGGCGGCTACGACTACCTCGATCTGGAACGGATGGCGTATTACGTCCATAAGGACACTTACAAGCAGGCCATACAGACCCATATTCGCGAACTGCGCCGCGATCTGCCCGCGAACGAGCGCCCCGTATGAGCGAATTCGCTCAGGTAGACGTCGCCTTCAGCGAACAAAGCCTGTTTGTCTTGAACGCCATTCTGGCCGGGATGATTTTCGGGGTTTCCCTGAAGCTGACCACCGCCGATTTCGTGCGAGTGATTCGTCAGCCCCGCGCCCCCATAGCCGGATTGCTGGCTCAATTTGTCGTTTTACCGGCTGCCACCTGCGTGTTTACCGCTCTACTGGGGGTGCAGCCGGAACTGGCGCTGGGCATGATTCTCGTGGCCTCCTGCCCAGGCGGGAGTTTTTCTAATGTAATGACCTTTCTCGCCAAAGCCAGTGTGCCGGTGTCAGTTAGCATGACTGCCATTTCCAGTCTCGCCGCGATTGTGATGACCCCGCTGAATTTCACCCTGTACGGCTGGCTCAATCCGCACACCCGGCCCCTGTTGCGGGAAATTTCCCTCGACCCGTTGGAATTGCTGGCTCTGGTCGGTCTGGTGCTGGTGCTACCCCTAATTCTTGGCATGGCGATAGGCCGTCGTCATCCGGCATTGGCTGAACGGGCCGACAAGCCGATGCGCATTATCACGCTACTGGTATTTCTGTTATTTGTGGCAATTGCCTTCTCGCAGAACTTCGACAATTTCGTCCAGTATGCAGGCGTTATTCTGGTGCTGGTCGCCGCGCATAACATCGGCGCACTGGCCATTGGCAACCTGTGCGGGCGCCTGCTGAAACTGCCACTGGCGGAGCGTCGCGCCGTCACCCTGGAAGTCGGCATTCAGAATACGGCACTAGGCCTGTCGATCATCTTTACCTTTTTCCCACAAGCGGGCGGCATGATGCTGATCGCCGGTTTCTGGAGCTTCTGGCATCTGATTGCCGGGCTGACGCTGGCTCTGATCTGGTCGCGCCACTCACCACCGAGCACGTCACTTACCACCACAACGGAGTCTGCCCATGAGCGCTAGCGACACCAGCGGCCATACAGTGTTGATCACCGGGGCTGCCGGCTATATTGGAGCCCGTCTCGCTGAACGCCTGAGCCACTCGATGACCGTTATCGGGGTCGATATCCGAGTGCCTGAACAACCACCGTGCCCCTTCATTCAGTGCGATATCCGCGACCCCAAACTGGCAGACATTGTTGCTGAAAATAACGTTAGCCACGTGGTGCACCTTGCCTCGGTACTGGAGAGCAAAGGCGATACCGAGCTGGATTACGATATTGATGTGAACGGCACCCGCAATGTCGTTTCGGCCTGTGTAAAACACGGTGTTAGGCACCTGACCGTAACCAGCTCCGGCGCGGCCTATGGCTATCATGCCGACAACCCGCTTTGGATTGACGAAAACGACACACTGCGCGGCAACCCGGAGTTCCCTTACTCACTCCACAAAACGCTGGTAGAGGAAGATCTTGCCAAAGCCCGACAAGAGCATCCGCAACTGCAACAGCTGATCTTACGCCCCGGCACGGTGCTCGGCCGGGAAACGCGGAATCAGATCACCAACCTGTTTGAAAAGTCCTATATTCTGGCCATCCGCGGCTCCGCCTCGCCCTTTGTTTTTATCTGGGATGAAGACGTGCTCGACATCGTCGAACTGGGTATTCGCGAATCAAAGACCGGCATCTACAACCTTGCTGGCGACGGTGCCTTGACCATTCAGGAAATCGCTGGCCGGCTCAAAAAGCGAACGCTGACCCTGCCCGCGGGTTTATTACGGCTGGCGCTGCGGATAGCCAAACCACTGGGGCTGACACGCTATTCACCTTCCCAAGTGGACTTTCTGCGCTATCGCCCGGTGCTGAGTAACCGGCGCTTGAAAGAGGAATTTGGCTACCATCCTCAGCTCACTTCCAGCGAAGTGTTCGAACTGTTTGTAGAAAATGCACTTAAGCGGAGTAAACAATGAAAACCGTGCTGATCACCGGCGCCGCCAGCGGACTGGGCTGGGAACTCAGCAAGGTGTTTCATGCCCGCGGCGACCAGCTGCTGCTTATAGACAGAGATGGGGACGGACTATCGCAACGCGCAGAGGAACTGGGCGAGCGAGTGACCACGCTGGCCTGCGACCTCGTTGCTGACACTGCCATCACCGATATCGTTCGCGCTGTCGAACACGCAGGTGCGCTAGATGTTCTCGTCAATAACGCAGGCATTACACAGCGCTCACTCGCCGCCGAAACCGATCCTGCTGTAATGAAAAAAGTGATGGCGGTTGACTGGCAAGCACCGATGGAACTGGCACTAGCACTGCTGCCCGCGCTCTACAAAACCCGCGGCAGTATCATCAATATAGGCTCAATGGCTGGCTGGATGCCGGTGCCCGGTCGAGCGGGCTATTGCAGCGCCAAGTCGGCGTTGGCTCAGTTTTTTGAAGTGCTGCGCATGGAGGAGGCTGCCAATGGGATCCACGTGCTGATGGTTTACCCATCATTTCTCGATACGCCCATTGAGAAAAACGCGTTGGGTGGCGACGGCAAGCCCGCCAAACACGCGCGCTCTACCGTAGGACGCATAGACAGTGCCGGCGCGCTGGCTCGCGATATTGTGTGCGCCCTGGACAAACGCAAGCCACGGCTGTTCCCAAACCGCTTTACGCTATTTGCCAGTATCCTGTGGCGAGTGGCGCCGGGCTTATTCCAGCACATGGCGGGTAAACGTTTTGCCGTAGAACTGGAGCAGCGCTGATGGCAATTGATCCCGCCGTATTCTTCACAAGCTCGTGGCTGGCTAATCCCTGGACATGGCTCGCCCTGTTTGTGTTTACTGCCTACACCATCGAAACGGTCACTGGGTTTGGCAGCATTGTCATCGCACTGTCTCTCGGCGCATTGTTATTGCCCATACATGAAATGTTGCCAGTACTGGTGCCCCTGAACATATGCATGACGGGCTATCTGGCCCTGCGTCACCGCAACAATATTCACTGGCCAACGCTGCTAAAACTGATTCTGCCGATGATGGGCCTGGGCACCCTGCTGGGCTACGGCCTGCGACCATGGCTGGGCGATGCCGCCCTGCGCGTGGCTTTCGCCGTGCTGATTATTTGGTTTGCCGCGCGAGAGCTCCATTTTATGCTGCGCGCCGGTGCTGGCGCTCAACAACGACAGCACAGCAGCTGGTGGACCCGCTGCTGGATGCTGCTCGCCGGCATCTCTCATGGCCTGTTCGCCTCCGGCGGTCCGCTACTGGTGTATTCACTGTCTGGCGTAGCGCTGGATAAAGCACGCTTTCGTGCGACGCTGATCTGCGTCTGGCTGTCACTGAACAGCCTGCTTACGCTAATCTTTGCTATCGACGGTACCCTGCTACCCGCGCTACCTCGCATCGCCGTCTTTCTACCTGTAGTAATCAGCGGCGTAATTATCGGCGAATGGTTGCACCACCGGATTAGCGAGCAGCGCTTTCGACTTGCGGTTTTCCTGCTACTCTTGGTAACCGGAGGCGCACTGCTCATCGCCAGCAGCGCATCGATAATGCAATCATAACGAGATAAAAACAGAAGCGCCCCGATTGATATCGGAGCAACAAAATATCGGCAACACACGGGTATCCAGTATGACTAACAACAATCGTGTAATCCCGCTCAGCCTCGCTCTGGCACTGCTTTGTTCTCCCGCGCTCGGCCAGCAACCCAGAGTTATCGAAGAGGTGGTGGTCACCGCCCAGAAAACCACTCAGAGCTTGCAGGACGTGCCCATTTCGGTAAGCGCGCTGTCAGGCGAATTCATGCAGGACAATGCGATTGGCGACTTGGTGGAAGTATCGACCTATGTACCCAACGTTCGGGTCGAGTTTACCAGCCCATCGTCGCCGCAGGTATTCATTCGCGGCTTTGGTACCAACACCTTCAACCCCAGCTTCGAGCCCGCCGTTGGCCTCGTTCAGGACGAGATATTCTTCGGCCGCGGCACGTATTTCACGGAATCGATGTTTGATCTCGAACGCGTCGAGGTCTTACGTGGACCACAGGGAACACTGTTTGGCAAAAACACGATTGCCGGTGTCTTCAGTGTGTCGAGTAAAGGCGCGCCCGCCGAAGAGGGCACCGAAGGCAATCTTGCCTACAAGCACGGCGATTTTGGCGATACCCGGCTGGAAGGCGCCATAGGTTACCGGTCCAGTCCCAGCTTCGGCATTCGGCTTGCAGCGATGCTGGCGGATAGGGATGGCCGTATGGAAAACACCAAACTCGATCGTAAGGAAGATACACGCGATCAAGATGCCTTTCGCGCCAAACTGGAATGGAACCCGAGCGACGCACTGGATCTTGAACTGGTGGCTCAGACTTCAGAGAGCAACCTCAACTTCTGGCCACGCCAGCTAATGAATCTCGATCAGGATACCCGTGACTATCTGTCGGCGTTCGATCCCGAGATCGAAGACGACCCTACAAACTTTCAGACCAGCTTTAACACCCCCGGTGAGATGTTTATTGGCTCCGATACGGTGCTTATGCGCGGCAACTATTCATTCGGCGAACTGCTAGGCTTGAATGAGCTTACCTCCACCGTGGTAGTCGGCGTTTCATGGCTGGATGTCGAACAGTTTCAGGATCTTGACGTTTCACCAGCCGACCTGCTGAACCTGGATGAAGTAGACGACTACCGCCAGGAATCGCTGGAGTGGCGTTTTGGCGGCCATGCCGACAGCCTGTTTGGGGTGGGCAATCACGTAGAATTTCTTGCCGGGGCTTATTACTTTCAATCGGATTTTCATATCATTGCCGATGTAATCATCGGTCAGGACATAGCGTCCTACGCCACCACCAAGGACGCCCAACAACTGCTCTCCGGTAGCAATACAGTGCCGGGCAATCCTTTGGGCGGTGCTATCGGTGGTTTTTTACCCCCGCTGACCGGCACTGTTAACCCGACCGACTTCTATCGCTTCGATTTCTTTCAGGATACCGAAGCACTGGCCCTGTTCGGACAGCTGGTGTGGGACCTCACTGAGAAGTGGACACTCACCCCCGGCATTCGCATCAACCGCGAAACAAAACTGTCTACACCTACGGGTACCAGCGTTTGCACAAACAAAGGTACTGCCCCCTGCATCACCTCAACCGTGATCAGCGCTAACGACTACGCGCCGGGCGAGATCGAGCGCACTGAGAACAATCTGTCGCCTAAAGTGGCGCTCACCTACTACATCAACAACGACATCTCAATGTACGGCTCGTGGTCAAAAGGCTTTAAAAGTGGCGGGGTAAATTCGATCTCATTTACCGGTGAGGAACTGGAATACGAACCGGAAAAAGCGCAGAGCTGGGAACTGGGTCTGCGCAGCCAGCTGATGAACAACACCCTCAAGTTCAATGCTACAGCCTACCGCATGGAGTTTGACGACTTGCAGGTGCTTGCCTTTAACGGTCTGTTTTTTGATGTTACCAATGCGGCATCAGCCATTTCGCAAGGTCTTGAGCTGGACATTCAGTGGCTGACTCCCTACGCCCCGTTGACCATCAACAGTTCTCTGGGTTATCTCGATGCGACGTATGATAAGTACCCATCAGCACCCGCCCCGATTGCCGAAGGCCAGGGCGCACAGCAAGATCTGGGAGGCAAGACACTCGCCTTCGCACCCGAATACAACGGCACCCTCAGCCCAGTACTGGAATACACGTTTGGTAATTTCCTGTTAAAAACGGCGCTTAACATTAACTATCAAAGCAGCCACTTTACCGATACGGACCTGGACCCCAACACAGAAATTCCCTCAACGGTCACCTATTCCGCGCACATATCGCTGAAGAGTCTCGACGGTGGGTGGGCCATCAGTATCGGCGGCAAGAACCTGACCGATGAGCGTGAACTCAATCAGGTCATTGATACCGCCATGTTCCCCGGCACCTACAATCCCAGCCAGAATCCAGGACGGGAATTGTTTACCAAAGTTAGCTTTCGCTGGTAGCCGTAGCCGATTGAAGAACCCGCAAAACCGGCGCTACCAGACAGCATCATCGGGTAGGCGCCGGGCTTGCGCCGAACGAGCCAACTACGCAGTGAAATACTGCCGCGCCGCCTGGTTTACTTTGGGCGCCAGCAGCAGGGCAGATATCATGGTGGGAATCGCCATCAGCGCGTACATGGAATCCACCACGCTAACGATTACCTTAAGCGACGCCACGGCTCCCAACACGACTAACACTGCATACAACCACACATAGTGCTTTTGATACTCAGCGCCAATCAGAAAGCCCAGACACTTGCTGCCGTAGTACCAGAACGTAAAGACCGTGCTCATACTCAGCACCGCCACCAAAATAGCCAGCAGCCACGCCCCGCCAACCGGAAACAGCAGGTTAAATGCCTGAGCCGTCATTGTTACACCATTGACATCAGCGCTTTGCCATACCCCACTGATCAAGATTACCAGCGCTGTGCAGGTGCAGACTATGAGCGTGTCGATCACCGGGCCCAGCATGGCAACCAGGCCCTCGCGCACAGGCTCTGCGGTTCTGGCCGCACCGTGTGCCATCGCTTCGGTACCAATACCGGCCTCGTTAGAAAAGGCAGCGCGCCGAAAGCCAGTAATGATCACCGCGCCCAGCACACCACCGGCAGCCGCTTCGCCGCTGAATGCATCACTGATAATTAAGCGAAAGGCCGCGGGCACCGCCTCAAGATGCATTATCAACACCGCAAAAGTCAGCAAGAGATAGCCCGCCACCATCAGCGGCACCATTACCGCCGTGACGCGGGCAAGTCGCGGCAGCTGACCCAGCGCAACCACGATAACCACCAACGCCAACAGCAGCCCCAACGTCAGCTCAAACAGAAAATAGGCCTCGCTGGGCAAGCCCGCGGGAACCGCAATCGTGTCGCGCAGTACCTGAACCAACTGATTGACCTGAAATACAGGCATCGTGCCAAACAGGCCTGCCAGAGCAAAGAAATAGGCCAGCGGTCGCCAACGCGGGCCAAGGCCTTCGCGTACCACGTACATGGGGCCGCCCTGCCATTCACCCAGACTGTCTTTTCCGCGAAACATCACCGCCAGCGAACAGGTATAAAATTTGGTAGCAATACCCAGCAACGCGCTCATCCACATCCAGAAAATGGCACCTGGGCCACCCATCGCTATCGCAATAGCCACTCCCGCCACATTTCCCATACCCAGAGTTCCCGACAGCGCGGTACTCAAGGCCTGGAAATGGGAAAGCTGACCGGGTTCATTATCGTCAGCGCGACGAGCCAGCAACTTTATGCTTTGCGGTAAATAGCGATAGGGCAACAGCCGGGAATAGAGCAAAAAGAAAATTCCACCACCGGCCAGCAAGGTCACCAGCGGCGGCCCCCATAAAAAGCTGGCCAAATCGCTTAAAAAACGCTGTAAATCATTCATGGGGCGCAAAGCTTACGTGAATGCATAACATCGGGCAAAACCTGATGAAGCCCTATCACCCATTGTATACATTCACTTTGCGAACAGTGCAGGCAATTGTCATGGAACTGCAGCATGCCCTTGCGCTTTCCCGGCAAAGCACACAGCAACGCTATCTCCTACGCCGCCTGCATTCGATTGACGCCATCCTGTAACAATTCTGACATCGTTTCCTAAGACAATACGCGCAAATTCACCAATGTATTCGCGGAGATATGCGATGGTTCCCGACTACTCACGCCGCGCGCTACTGCGCAAAGCTTTTTACGCTGCTGCCGCTTCCGGTCTAGCCCCCGTACTCGCCGCCTGTAATAGCTCCAGCTCATCGAGTAGCTCCAACACCGGAGCAACACCAACCAGCGGCGCCAGCAGTGGCGCACCGGAGCTGAATATCCCGCTGGGGCGACTTGCCGGAATCAGTGACCTAGGCTCGCCCGATCCCTTTACCCAGATTGCAGTACCGGCGGGTTTTGCTATTCGCGCCATTGCCACCTCCCAGCTGCCGGTGCAAACGCCTGCAGCCAGTGCGCCCATGAGCAGCTATCGCTGGCACAGTTTCCCGGATGGCGGCGCCTGTTACACCCGACCCGAAGGCGGCTGGATTTACACATCCAATGCCGAAGTTCCGCAATTGCCACTGGGCGGTTGCGGCGCTATCAGCTTTAACGCCGCCGGCGAAACCGAAGCCGCGTACCCAATTCTCACCGGCACCCGGCAGAACTGCGCTGGCGGAAAAACGCCATGGAATACCTGGGTTTCCTGCGAGGAAGTGAGGGACGGACTCTGCTTCGAATGCGATCCTTATAACGAAAGCGAAGGTATCGCCAAACCATCGCTGGGCCTGTTTCCCCATGAAGCCATTGCGGTAGACCCCATCCACAATGTGATTTACCTGACTGAGGATACTGGCGATGGCCGCTTTTATCGGTGGCTCGCAGACCCCAGTGATATTCAACCCGACGGTCGCCTGGCAATGGAAAACGGTACTCTGCAAGTGCTCAATATTGCAGGGCTCGAAGACGGTGGCTACGAAACCGACGACAGCGCATTGAAGCAGCTACGTCCGGTAAGTTGGCGCGATGTGATTCAGCCAGATAAGGCACAACCCGATGTGCGCAGCGAGATCGAAAGCGCCGGGGCTAATCCGCCCGGTACCGTCTTCGACGGCGGTGAAGGGCTGTGGTATTACGAACTAGCTGCGGGCGATATTCCTGCCGGAGGCCATACAGCGACGCGCGGCGTGATTTTCTTCACCACCAAAGGTGACAATCGGGTGTGGGCGCTGGATATAGAAAACGACCTACTGGAACTGATCTTTGACAACAGTCAGATCGAACCGGATTTCGGCGATGTCGATAACTTGACGGTCAGTCCCTGGGGCGACGTGATTGTGGCGGAAGACCCACCGCAGGCACCCAGCTCACGCATCATGGTGGTGTTGCCCAACCAGCAGGCGCGCCCGCTGGTGGAAGTCTTTCACCCCGGGTCGGAAATTACCGGACCGGCCTTTTCCCCAGACGGGTCACGCCTGTACTTCAGCTCACAGCGCCGCAACGGTACCGGCGAAACCTACGAGTTAAGACTGCCGGACGCACTTTTGCTCTAAGCGTTTATCCGCGGCGGTGCGGAGCCGAAAGCTGGGGTATACAGCAACTCGCTGCGGGTAATAACCCCCGCAGCGCGATAATCAGGCTTAGCCTGCTATCGGGATTGAGCCTGATACCGGAGCTTGACTTCGCTATCAGGCGCACAAAAGCTCTCCAACGATAGAAACGACGGAGCCATGCCGCTCAGTTCCTGTACCGTCAGCGCTAGAGTTGCCAGCGATGAAATCGCGCTACCCACTGCAGCAGTTTCTGCGGTGCGTGTGCTTTACCCCACTCACCGGCAGCATACTTGTTAGCCTCAGCCATGGTCGGGTAGATATGAATAGTCCCCAGAATCTTTTTAAGACCAATACGATGTTTCATGGCCAGAACATATTCGGCTATTAGATCACTGGCATTGGCGCCGACTATGGTCACGCCCAGAATACGGTCTGAGCCCGGCGGGGTGAGCACTTTCACAAAGCCACTGGCATTACCGTCGGCGATGGCTCGATCAAGATCGTCAATACCATAGCGGGTAACCTCAAACTCAATATCTTCGGCCCTCGCATCCTGCTCATTCAATCCAACCCGCGCTATCTCCGGACTAATAAAGGTTGCCCAAGGGATAACCGAATAATCTACCCGAAACTTTTTAAAACGACCAAACAGAGCATTGACCGCCGCATACCAGGCCTGGTGAGCCGCGACGTGGGTAAACTGATAGGGGCCGGTAATATCGCCGCAAGCGTAGATATTCGGGTACCGGGTTTGCATAAAGTCGTTAACCGCGACGGTGCCGTTTTCGCGTTTTTCAAAACCAAGCTGCTCGAGCCCAAAACCTTCCGTATTCGCCTGTCGGCCGATCGCAATCAGCACTTCATCAAACACCAAGCGCACTTGCTGATCACCCGTTGTGACGTACAACACCTTGTCCTTGCCTTCCAGCGCAAAGCGCTCAGCTTTGTGACCTGTTAACAGATTCACCCCGCTGTCACGCAGACCACTTGCTGCCGCTTGAGCCACGTCGTCATCTTCTCTGGGCAGTACGCGGGGCAGCATCTCAACCTGACTAACGCTAGATCCAAGTCGCGCAAACGCCTGCGCCAGCTCACAGCCAATGGGGCCACCACCTAACACAAGCAACCTACCCGGCAAGTCTTGCAAGGACCACAGCGAATCCGACGTGAGGTAGCCCACTTCGTCTAGCCCCGGAAATGGCGGCACCAAGGGGCGCGCACCCGCTGCGAGAATAATATTTTTAGCGGTGAGCGTTTCCACATCTCCCTGCGGATTGCGGATTTCAACCGCCCACGGGGAAATCAGGGTTGCCTCACCCTGCCGGCAATCCACACCCAGCTCACTGTAACGCTCGATGGAATCATGAGGTTCGATTTTCTCAATGACCGACTGGATTCGCCCCATCACCCCCGCAAAATCGGTTTGCGGCGACAGCGGCTTGAGGCCGTAGTCCGGGGCATGGCCGGCGAGGTGATGTACCTGCGCACTTTTAATAAGCGCTTTGGAGGGCACACAACCGGTATTCAGACAGTCCCCGCCCATCTTGTCGCGTTCTATCAGGGTTACGCTGGCTTTGACCGTGGCTGCGATATACGCGCTGACCAAGCCGGCAGAGCCTGCCCCAATAACAATCAGGTTGCGATCAAATTTCTTCGGTTTACGCCAGCCACGATACACCCGCACTGCCTGCATCCGATTGACGATGGCACGGCCGACCCACGGCAATAATGCCAACAGGGTAAAGGCCAGTATAAGCTGCGGCGACAACAGGCCCGCTGGAGACTCGATGCGCGCGAGTTGCGTTCCCGCATTCACGTACACAATCGTACCCGCCAACATACCCAACTGGCTTACCCAATAAAATGTCCAGGTGCGAATGGGTGTCAAAGCCATCAACAGGTTGATGATAAAGAAAGGGAATATTGGCACCAGGCGCAGTGAAAAAAGATACAGTGCGCCGTCGCGTTCCACCCCGCGATTGATGGCTTTCATCCTCTCGGCAAAGCGCTGTTGTACCCAGTCGTGGAGCAGGTAGCGCGCCACAAAAAACGCCAGGGTTGCCCCGACACTGGCCGCAAACGATGCCAGAAAAACGCCTTTTACTAATCCGAATATAGCACCCGCCGCCAAGGTCATAATCGCAGCACCGGGCAGCGATAAAGCCGTGATCACTACATAGGCCAGAAAGAAAAGCACGCCAGCAAGTAATGGCTCTGCATCCACATAAGCGCGAATATCGCCCAACTGACTTTGCAGGTAGTCCAGGCTCAGCCAGCGACCGAGATCAAAAAATAACAGCCCGCCAACGCTCAACACGAGCAGCAGTAGTATCAGGGCTTTTTTCGCCATTGTTTCGTCAGCCTCCGTTGTGCGTCGTAGTGCGGGTTAGATTTCGCTGCAAGAAGCACCGTGACTGAAGCAGCTGAAACAGCGGTGGTGGCGCAGCATGACCCGGGTGTCCAGACTCTCCTTGAGCGTAGCGCCAAGGTTGTAGTGCGGGTCGTCATCCACCAGCGTACAGGCATAAACACCAGTTCTACCACTGTGTTTGACCACCATGCGGCTAAATGCACACATAAACTGCGCGCGACTTTCGCTGGTATGGTGCTCGGTCATACAGTTTTCGGAAATCTCTGGCACGTCGGCGGTGGCGCCGGGGGGGAGAAAATCAGGAAATGAAATCAGGCGCAGGTCTGACGGTAGGCCGACACGATGCAATTCATCCCGATAGGCCTGCTCGACCGCTGCCGTGTCTTCGCCCGACTGCCACTGCCGAGCCACCGACACTTCAAAACCCATGGTGTGCAGTTGCTTCAGCGCGTCAAAGGATTCCGCATAGGTGCCTGCGCCACGACCCGCCTCATGACGCGCGGCATCCGGGTAATCAATACTGATTCGAAATCGCAAAGGGTGCGCGGCATTGACCAATGGCTCCAGTTGGCTAAGACGCTGCAACAGTGGCCGGGTGCCATTGGTGAGCACCAGACAGGGTCTATGCCCCAGCGCGTAATCCAGAATATTGTGAAAATCGCGTGCCACAAAGGGCTCACCGCCAGTAAACGAAAAATTCTCCACGCCCAGCGCTACAGCTTCGTCAATATAGGGCTGCACATCCGCCAGCGTCATCAGCTGCAGACGGTCATCGCCGGGTTTAGAGCCCTCCAGGCAAAAGGGGCAGCGCAGGTTGCAGGCCGTGCCGGTGTGAAACCAGAGTTCGCGCAAACGCGGCGTTTCAATATAGCCGCGGGGCTCGCCGGAGGATGTATGGAGCCAGCTGTCGGAACGGGCGATCAATACCATCAGCAGCAGGCTCCGAACTCGTCATCGCCAGTGTTCGCAAAGGGCATCAGATCACCACAGTCAGGAAAAATACCGTAGTGCACATCAAAGTTGCCAATAAATTCGAAGTACGGAGCGAAACGCGACTCCGCCAGCATGCGCCAGGTATTGCCGCATACCGGAAACACCCGGCCTTTTTCAATCTTGTGGTGACCATCCAGTACAAAGACCTGCTCGCTACCATCAACACCGCCACGGTAAATTACCGCTTGCCCGTAGTCTTCGCAGGCGGGTTCCAGGCCATCAATTTTAAACAGACGGTAGGTCGCCGAAAAAAACTGCGCTGGCGCCAGCTTCTGTGAAATATCCGGATTGTTAATACCCAGCGGGCGATCCTCAACCAGTCGCGGATCTGCAAAACCACTGCGCTTGGCAAGACTGAGAAAATCATTCCAGTACAGGGCGCCGCCAAGGCATTCGCCATAGAGCACCGGGTCAGTGCGCAGTGCGTCCGCCAGCCGGCGATCGCAGTAAACGTCAGAAAAGTAGAACTCACCTCCGGGTTTCAGCACCCGATAGACTTCGCGTAGCACGGCATCTTTATCCGGCGACAGATTGATGACACAGTTTGAGATAACGATATCAAAACTGTTATCAGCCAAACCCAGTTCATCCAGCTTCTCGATGTAACCCTCCAGAAAGGTCACATTGGATTGCGCGTAACCAAATTGATCGCGGTGATAATCCTGGTGCGCACGAGCTACCGCCAACTGTTCTGGCGTCATATCCACACCAACCACATGGCCCGACTCGCCTACGAGCGCTGACAGCGCATAGACATCACGACCACTGCCACTGCCTAGATCCAATATACGCATACCACGCAGCGCAGTGGGCGCCACCAGACCACAGCCGTAGTAACGACTCACCACCTCCGGATGCAGCTTGGCCAGTATCGGTTTGAGCCATTCCGGTGGTGCAACATCGCAACAGGCATCGGTTTGCAGGTCACTGCTGGTTTGCAGTTGTTTGCCGTAATAATCTTTAACTTCGTTTTGCATACTGGCCTTGTGTCATGGCGTTTGAAAAAGATAACGAGTAGTTGTCAGGCGTCCTTGTCGTGCTCGCGCACCGCGCGAACGACCTTAGCCACCTCTGCATCACTTGCGCGGCCATGCATCTGTGGAACAGCGCGCAATAGATCCTGCAATTGTCTGACATAACGTCGACAGTGCCGGCACATTAACAGGTGTACGCGCACAGCCATACGCCGCCCTGGCGACAACTCTGTCGCCAGCAAGGCATCAGCATGCTCCACGATTTCACGGCATTTCAGCATTCGCCCGTTTCCTGGTAATGGTCCACAAGTTTGTACAGCTGGGTGCGAGCCCGATGCAGCAGTACTCTAGCATTGGATGCAGAAATGGCCAGTTCGTTACAGATTTCCTCAAATTCGAGGCCGCCCGCGTCGCGCAATTCCAGCATGGCCCGCTGCCGCGATGGCATGGCTGCCAGCAGGCGCCGAAGACAGGCTTCTAGCTCGCGCTGCATAAGCAATCCGTCAGGAGACTCATCATGCCACGTTACCGGCGGCTTACTCCAATGCCCATTGTCTCGAAACCGATCCGCTAAAGGTTGCCCGTCGTCGCCACTGTCCAGTGACATCTCCCGGCGCTGACCGCGCAGCAACATACGACCTTCATTGATGGCAATACGCGTCAGCCAGGTTCGCAGCGCGGCGCGGCCCTCAAATTTCGGTAGCGCCGAGTAGGCTTTAATCCACGTGTTCTGCACTACTTCTTCGGCATCATTGGAACCGACAATGGCCGTCGCCGTTGCCAGCAACGCACGGTGATGCAGGCCGACCAGCGCAGCAAATGCTCTTTCCTCACGGCGCCGCAGAGCCGCCAGATCTATGCTGTCATCAATTGCCATGAGCCAATCCCGTTGTGATCTCGTGTAGTTGTGACCACGCAGCGCATCATTAAATCCGTACTTTCTGACGTGCCACCCAGTCGAAGTGTCGCTGCAGGGCCGGATCGCGGCGTAGTGCATCAAGTGAGTCAAACTGCTTGGCTAGGGTCATTTCGTCATAGAACCGGTGAATGCCATTGTGGCATTGGCGACAGACCATAATGCCTTCATTGAGTTGCTCACGACTGTACTGCTTTTGAAAAAACGTTCGCCGGTGCAATTTGCGGGGAATTAAGTGATGGAAGCTAAGGTGCGTTTCCCGTCCACACAGGCAACAAGGGCCACGCTTTGCCGCCATACCTGCGCTCACGACTGCGCTGGCCGCCACATCAGTAACAGCGGTGGTGCGTCGTCGGCAACCCGCAGCTCTTCTACAATGTCAAAGCCGAAGCGACGATAAAAGCTGGTGTTTTCCGGTTTCGAATTTTCCAGATAAGCCGGCTGTTGCTGCGCATCAATACGCTCCAGTGCCTTAGCCATTAGCGCGCCGCCGTAGCCTTTGCCCTGATGTTCCGGTCGCGCGGCTATGGCAAATAGGTAGTAGTGATCTGAGGTAGGATGCTTGCGTTCCATCGCCTGATCGATGAGCAGTGCGTTGCGCGCCGCACGAACACCACCCTTGCCAAGGATATGGCGCGCCATGGTCAGGGTTGAGCGCAAGCCGAAATGCTTGTGCACCCCCGGCGGCAGCCACAGACTAGCCGCCTTGTCGGCGCAACGGTGGCCGAAACCCACACGAAGGTAAAGCGCTCGCGCCATCTCGGTGTATACAGGCCGCAAAGCTGCCGGGTTGCGAAATGTCCAACAGTTAACGGGGTCATCCGCAAATCCGGCGGCAATTATATCGCCAGCCAAGCGATGCTCGCCCGGACTGATTGTCTGAAGGCCGTTAGTCATTACGCATAGGGTCCTGTTTTTATGATGTGATAGATACGTAACAAAAGCACTGTTCGGTTCACGCTGCGCGGCTAGGTCTCCGCTTTGAGCATTAAGCACTGGGCCTTGGCATAGCGCTTTGCATCCAGACCGTACTGCCAACTGCGGCGGCTCAGGCGGCTGCGATAGCGCGGTCGCATGACGTAGGTATTGGCTTCCAGCTCGCGGCCATCGTCGAGCGTAACCTGCACCGGCTCGCGGCGATAGTATTCCCCTTCGTAGCGATCCAGTGCCTGCCAACCGCCTGGCGGAATATCCCGAACCAGCACACCGCGAACCTGTGCTCCAGCTTGTTCGATAACAGCCGGGTATGCGGCGGCCTTTACCCCGTAGCAGGCAAAGTCTGGCAGTGTTGCCGGCTCTACCGTGCACTCGCGACCAACCAGCGCCTCCAGCAGGGGCGTATACATCAGCGTACCGTAACAGAATAAATTCGCCATAGGAGATCAGTCGTTAGTCCGCCCGCTGTCGCGTTGACCCGGCTCGCCCTCGGCCCGATAACGCTGGGAATCCTGCCCGAACAACATTTTCCGGGCGGACTCGTCCAGGGTGCCAGGCGCAGGCCGCAAATCCTTGCCAATATCCACCCCTCGACGCAGAGCTGGCCGCTGCTTCAGTTCATCGTACCAGCGCTTGAGATCGGGAAAATTATTGAGGTCAAAACCATAGCGCTTGTACGGCAACACCCATGGGAAGCTCGCCATATCCGCGATGGAGTATTCTCCAGCCAGGTAGGGCCGTGATTTCAATGCATAGTTCATCACGCCCAAAAGGCGATCATACTCATTGAGGTAGCGCGCCTTGGCGTACTGGTTTTCTTCGGTATCCTGGTAATTCACAAAGTGGCTGGCCTGGCCGCCCATTGGGCCGAGATTTGCCATCTGCCAGAACAGCCATTGGGCAACATCGTAAAAACCCCGCTGATCGCGAGGCATGAACTGTCCGCTTTTTTCCGCCAGATACATCAGAATGGCGCCGGATTCAAACACACTCAGCGGCCCTCCGTCAGCGTCGTGATCAACAATGACAGGCATTCGCGCATTCGGATTCAGGCGGAGGAAGTTCTCTTCGAATTGCTCCCCGGCGGCAATGTTCAACGGAATGACCCGATAGGGCAAACCGCACTCCTCCAGCATGATGGTGATTTTCCAGCCATTGGGGGTGGGGGCAAAATACAGGTCGATCACGGCGTGGCGTATCCCTTATAGCGAAAACCCGCGATACGCGGCGTTTTCGGCAGGTAATCCATCTGCAGATCGCCGATAGTAAAGCCTCCTTGGGCCAACAGTTCTGGAATACGACGATTGAGATGGCAGCCTCCAGCAACTTTCTTCCACACCGGGTTGATGCGATCTTGCCAGCGCGCCACTGATTCATCGGGGGCCGCCCCATGCTCACAGAACAACAACCTGCCGCCGGGTTTGAGAACCCGGTGCATTTGCTTGAGCGCCGCCTCCCAGTCAGGGATGGTACACAGGGTAAAGGTCAACACCACCGTATCCGCACTGTGGTTGTCCAGCGGGATCTCCTCCCCGGGCAAACCGAGCCATTCCACCTGTACCGGGGAGCGAGCCAGGTTTTTGCGGGCTTTTTTGCGCATACCCTCGGAAGGCTCCAAGCCCCAGACAAAATCCACCTTGTCCGGGTTGTAGTAACGCAGATTCAAGCCGCTGCCCATGCCGACTTCCAGCACTCGACCTTCAGCAGCGCCAAGCAGGCTGCTGCGCTCGTCCATAATCACCTTGTCGCCGCACGCCAGATCGATCACATGCGGCAGAATGTGCTGCTCATAGAATGACATAGTGCCTCCAAAGCGCGCCCTGCTAGGAACCGGCTTATACGCGGGCGATCATTATTTTGGCCGGTTCTTTTCTAATACCTTTTCAACAATCGCTGTGGTCGAGCAGTCATCAAAAAACGATAACACTTTTACCTGACCACCGTAGGATTCAACGATTTCCCAGCCGACAACGCCACGCTTGTCGTAATCGCCGCCTTTCACGAGCACATCGGGCTTGAGCACCTGCAACAAATCTTCGGGTGTATCATCATCAAAACACACTACCCAATCAACGGCCTCCAGGCCAGCCAGCACAGCCATGCGCCTGTCTTGGGGGTTAATCGGGCGCCCCGGACCTTTGAGCTTGCTTACTGACGCATCGCTGTTAACGGCGACTACCAGCCGGTTGCCCAGTTGCCGGGCCTGCTCGAGATAGCCCACATGACCGGCGTGGATAATATCGAAACAACCATTGGTAAATACCACTTTTTCGCCGTGGGCGCGGGCATCTTCCAGAGCTAACTGCAGCTGTTCTACCGTCACTGCACCACGCTCACTGCCCTGCTCGCGTTGCACCGCGCGACGTAATTCAGGCGCACTGATCGCTGCTGTGCCCAGTTTACCTACCACGATGCCGGCCGCCAGATTGGCCAGGGCCACCGCGTTCGGCAGGTCGTCCCCCGCCCCAAGCGCCGCCGCCAGCACCGAGATCACCGTGTCACCCGCGCCGGTCACATCGAACACTTCCATCGCCCGCGCTGGCAGGTGAAACTCCGGCTCGCCAGGCCGAATCAGGCTCATACCATGCTCGCCGCGAGTGACCAGCAAGGCCTGCAGCTCCAGCTCATGAATCATCGACTCGGCTTTTTCTACCAGATCCTGTTCGCTGGTGGTCCGACCGACAATGGCCTCGAACTCATGCAGATTGGGCGTCAGCAGCGTGGCGCCACGGTATTTGCGAAAATCTGTTCCCTTAGGGTCAACCAGCACTGGGATGCCGCGCTTGCGCGCCGCCTGAATGAGGACCTGTGGATCCTGCAGGGCACCTTTTGCGTAATCGGAAATAACCAGCGCTTTCGCCGCTTCCAATTCCTGAAGTGCCCGTTGTGCGAGCGCCGCCGAATCTTCGGGCACGAAGGGGTCTTCAAAATCCAGCCGCAACAGCTGCTGGTGGCGGGAAATCACTCGCAGTTTGGTGATGGTTGGGTGGGCTTCAGCAACCTGCAGGCGGCACAGGATGTTGGCTGCCTCCAGTCGTTGCTGCAGCACCTGACCGGCTTCGTCCCGTCCGACCAAGCCCGCAATCACCGAGGCGCTGCCCAGGGCCGATATATTGAGGGCGACGTTACCGGCACCGCCAGGGCGATCTTCAATCTGTTTAACATCGACCACCGGTACCGGCGCCTCCGGTGACACCCGGGAGGTATTGCCATGCCAGTATCTGTCCAGCATCAGATCACCCACCACCAGAACGCGGGACTGATCAAAACGCGGCATATGTAATTTCATGCAGACCATCCTTAATACAATGGGGCCAAATCATAGCATAGCGCTGACCGGAATCGCCGTTGCCGGGCGTGCAGAAATTGTTTACTGTGCCCGCCTTACGCAATGCTAGTGAGCTGACAACATGGATCTCCCCCTCGATATTTCGGCGATTAAAGGTTTTCTCGGTGACGACGAAGCCGAAACGCTCTATCGCCGGGCATTGGAAGAGTCTGGGAAAGGCCCCGTATTAGAGATTGGCAGCTACTGCGGCAAGTCAACTGTGGTATTGGGCGCAGCCTGCCAGCAACAGGGCAGTATCGTTTTTGCGGTAGATCATCATCGCGGTTCCGAGGAACATCAAAAAGGCGAGTTCTTCCACGACCCTGAGCTGTTTGACGCCGCTGAGCAGCAATTTGACAGTTTTCGGGAGTTCCGACGCAATATCAGCCGCGCGGGATTGAATGACACAGTAGTCCCCTTGGTTGCCGGTTCCGAGGTAGCTTCACGTTGCTGGAACACACCGCTCTCAATGGTTTTTATCGACGGCGGGCATAGTCTGGAAGCAGCACTGACCGACTACCGCTGCTGGGCGGGGCATATTCTGCGAGGCGGCCTTCTCGCCATTCATGACCTTTTCGACAAACCGGAGGAAGGCGGGCAGGCGCCCATTGGCATTTATCGTCTGGCGATTGCCTCCGGCCTGTTTGAACCGCTGGAGCGCACCTCCTCACTGGCGGTGTTGCGCCGCTGCTAGACGCAGACAAACCAGGCGGTAATATTGCTGAATCTGATCAACCTTACCTAACCGACTTCTATACTTAGTACCTCACCGCTGATCATGACGAAATGTGCATCCATGACCAAATCGCTTCCACGGCTGCTCGGACTCCTCCTGCTGGGATTGCTTCAGGGCTGCGATAGCGACGGGGATCGTGATCAGAATCCCGAAGAGTTGATTCGCGAAATTACCATTGTGTCCAGCGCACCCAACGATGGCACGGCAAGCCTGACAACCACACTTACCGCGACACTGTATCTGCCCAAGGAGCATCGGCGCGGTTTACGGTACCCGGTGATCATTCACAGCCACGGCTGGGGTGGCAGCCGGATCTCGTCCACAGAATTCCAGAATCTGAAGCCAGCCACCGCGGCCTCCACACTGGACTACGTCAGCCAGATTGATAGCCAGCTGGTGGCGCTGCGCGAAGCAGGCTATGCAGTGATCTCCTATGACCAGCGCGGTTTCGGGCGCGGCGGTGACGATGGCGATGAAGGCTCTGACGGCGGCAGTCACGGGATGTCGCCGGACTTTGAAATCGAAGATGCCAAAGCGGTGGTCGACTGGGCCGCGTCCAACCTGAACCTGATAGAAGATGCAGCGGGTGACCCTCGCGTGGGCTTGCTGGGTAGCAGCTACGGCGGCGCCTTTCAGGTAATGTTGGCGGCAGAAGACCCCCGCATCGACGCCATTGTTCCCTCAATCACCTGGTACAACCTGCGCGACAGTTTTGCACCGAACACTGTGTTGAAAAAGGCGTGGCTCATCGCGATCTGCAACAAAATTGTCGACGAAGACGGCGCAGAGCTGTCAGTGGAAATGGAAGCTGCCTGCACCCAAGTACGCGTCAGCTTCAATCGCGAACTCGCCGACGCACCAGTCACCGAATCGCTGTTTTTTGACAACAGTCTGGCCTCCTATTTCGCTGACCCCGGGTTTTCCATGCCCAAGGTCGACGCCCTGATTCTGCAAGGCGTACGCGACACACTGTTCCCGTTGAATGAAGGTATCCAACTGTTCAACCAGCTCAGTACTGGTGGCGGTGATGTGCGACTGCTTGCCCACGAAAGTGGCCACGGTGGCGTGCGCTCAGGTTCAGGCTCACAGGGGCCGATTGGTCAAGCCTATTGCGGCAAGCTCGACGCTATTACTGTTCTCCGGCGGTGGTTTGATGAAAAGCTCTACCGCCGCAATGGTGTGCCGATACCGCGCATCTGCGCTGCGCTGGACAACCGCCAGTCGGTCCAGGTTGAATCGCTCACTCCGGCCACTGGTGAATTCAGCGTTTCCATTCCACCCCTGACCACGGTGCTGGGCAGCGCGCACAATAACGTGGCCAGCGCCACGGGCGAAGCACTCTTTATCAGTGGCGTAACCGTTACGCGATCAAATCAGGTATTGCTGGGAACGCCAGTGGCACAACTTCTAGTGCAAGCTGGCCCCGGTAATTTAGATCCGACACCGACCTCTGGGCTGAACGCTGCTGCCGTTTTTATCGGCATCGGGATAGAACGCGAGGGCACTGTGTTTCTTGTGGACGACCAAATACAGCCCATACTGTCCACGGACGAACGCGCCAACGGCACCCCTGCACCCATCGACCTGGTGGCTGTTGCTGAGAAACTGGAAGCGGGTGATAAAGTTGGCGTACTGCTGTACGGAAAGCATGATCTCTACGAGAATCACCCCATCGGCAGCAGTAGCACCGGCACCAATTGGCAAAACAATGTAGCAACTTTACTGGGCAGAGTTGATTTACCCATTGCCACAATGACGGACATCATTACGCGTTAACAGGCTTGCCCAAGAGTTACACTTTTTGACGGCGTTCGATGTCTAACGCCTCGTCCGTCTCGACTTCCAGTAAGGTAACGCGGTTAAACAGATGGTGCGCGGCGGTGTATTCGGTCAGCGCATCTGCCGCCAACAAAATGGCGCCGGCGGTCCAGGTGGGCTTCTCATCGGGCCACATCAGATCTTCCACAAACTGGTAGCCAGTCCAGTATTCGCCGCTTTTCAGGCGCCACTGATGCAGCCAGCTGTAGACCGTTACCGCGCGCGCGTGATCACCCGCTGCCAGTAGTGCCATTACCAGTTCACAAGATTCCGCTACGGTTACCCATGGCTCGTCAGAAACACAGCGACAACCCATGTCAGTCTCGACAAATTCGTGCCAGCGTTTTTGCAAATGCTCTTTGGCTCGCGCCTTGGGGAAGGCCCCGGAAAGTACCGGATAAAACCAGTCCATTGAATAACGCGACTTACTTTCCCAAGTGCGATCGAAGCGCTCCGGCTTATTCCGCAGGGCTTCGCCCAACTGTTCTCGCGCCACCAGCCAATCGCTGCGTTCTTCGCCCAAGGTCACGGCGATATTGTGGGCGCATTCCAGGCTTTTATAAATGGAGCTACAACCGGTAATCAGTGCGTCGCACATCGGCTCACCGTGGGTATCCACGGCCCAGTTGATTTCACCATGGGGTGACTGCTGGGAAAGCACAAAGCGAATAGCTCGATCGACAGTGGGCCACAGCCGACGCAAGAAATGCTCGCGCCGAGTAATCAGATAGTGGTGCCATACCCCGGTTGCCACATAGGCCACGAAATTGGTTTCGCGGCGCTCGCGATTGTCCACCTCACCGTTTTTGTAGGCGGCCCACCAGCTACCGTCAGCCAGTTGATTTTCGGCGAGCCAGTCATACGCTTTTTCTGCCGCGTCATACTCCCCGCCAATACTGAGTCCCATTGCCGCTTCGGTATGATCCCAGGGATCGGCGTGACCACCTTCAAACCAGGGAATCAGGCCATCGTCACGCTGTACCATTTTGATAAAAGCAACAGTCGACTTTAAAAACTCTTTGGGAAATAGCCCCTTACTGAGAAACACACCACTCATTATGCAGCCCCCTCTGCGCCAGCCGGTTTGCGAAAGTACATAACCACACTTTTGCCAACAACCGGATTAAGCAGTGATTCCAGCGTGCGAGTAAAACGCGGACGCTCCAGCAGATCCCAGACCAACAGGCGGTGATACTGCTTCACCAGAAAGTTCTGATCCTGCTTTTCCCAAAACAGACACTTCAGCCACCAGAAAGGCGCATGCAACGCGTGCGCCCAGTGACGGTGGTAAAACTGCAAGCCCAACGCCTGAATCTGCCCACGCAGTTTGGCCGCATCGAAGATACGCACGTGACCGCCCTCGACCTTGTAATACGCATCGCTGAGAGCCCAGCATATTCGCTCAGGCCAGGCACGCGGCACACTGGCACAAAACAGCCCACCAGGCTTAAGCACGCGCTCAATCTCTTTCAGCACAGCCCGATAATCGGGAATATGCTCTAGCACTTCCGAGCAGATGATTTTGTCGAAGGTATTGTCCGCAAAGGGAAGCTGCAGAGCGTTTGCATTCGCCAGCCCAAAGCCCTTAGCGGTATTGTCAGGTTCGGCAAAATCGGAAAATTTTGTTTGCGCCGCTTTCAGGTCATTGAGACACAAATCCACCCCAACAGCGGTGACATCGGCCTCAACGAAGGCAGAGATAACGTGGCGACCTTCACCACAACCCAAATCCAGCACTTTGTCGCCAGAGGCAAGCAGAAAGTGCTTGAAGTCAACGGTTTGCACGATCGATGACCTTCCAGTAGTAGTCTGTCATTTCCAGCGCGGCTTTGCGCCAGCAGAAGATGTTTTCCATGCGCTCACGCCCGGCCTGAGCCAGCGCACGGCGCTTATCGGGATTGTCGAACAAAGTGGCTACGGCCTGCACGATGGCCTGAGCATCTTTGACCGGCACTTGCATACAGGCATCACCCACCACCTCCGGCAAGGCGCCGCCATTGGTAGACACCACGGCAGTGCCGCAGGCCATCGCTTCACCAGCCGGCAAGCCGAAGCCTTCATAAACCGAGGGCACCACAACCACTTCGGCCTCGTTGTAGTAACGCACCAGATCTTCCGTGCTAATCCCCGTCACACACCGGATGCGCCGCTGGACTCCCAATCGCTCTATCAGCCGCTCGGTAGAACCACCTGGCTTGGGTTTGCCTACCAACAGCAACTCGACCTGCGGGTAATGTTGTGCCAAATCGGCCAGCGCACTAATAAGATAATGGGCACCCTTGAGCGGTGCATCTGCTGACACCGTCGCCATCAGCCTGAAGGGCTTTTTGGTCACCTCGGGCATCGGATGGAATACGTCGGTATCGATCCCACAATGCACCAGGTTGATGCTTTCCTGGCTCATCCCAAAAGCATCGGCGATATCCACCTTCGAGCGTTGTGACACTGTCACCACATTTTGCAATTTCGGCGCAACGCTGCGCTGCATGGTGATAAACGAGTGCCAGCGACGAATCAACAGCCGCTGCCAAGCGCTGCGCGCTGCGGCAAGCGCGATGTCGAGGTCGCTAGTAATGGGGTGATGTATGGTGGTGACCAGCGGGAAGCCTTCGCGCTGAAGCTTCAGCATGGACCAGCTAAGGCTTTGATTATCATGAATTATATCGTAGTGGCGGCCATGCTTTCGCAGGTATTTCAACACCCGCCGCCCAAAACAGTGCGGCTCGGCAAAACCACCGGTGAGCTTGCTGGTCCACTCGATGATGTTGGTCATTGACCGCAGATGATGCGGTCGCAACGAGCCTAGCCCGTTCTCAAAGAGGTTGAGCCCGGGCATTTTAATCAGGCGTACCCCCTCATCGAGATGCGGGTAGGGCTGACCTGAAATGACATCAACTTGATGACCGGCCTCAACCAGGGCCTTGCTGAGATAGCGGATATAAATCCCCTGCCCACCGCCATACGGATGGCTACGGTAGCCCAATAGGCAGATTTTCAACGAATGGCTGTGAAGCCCCTCGCTGATAGGGACAATATCAGCGACCTGTTGCCGCGCCTGCGGCTGTGATTTGGCGAGCTGCTCTGAACGCATATTCCGATACTGGCTTTTTTCACAATGACCCCGTCAGCCAGTAACGGCTTTCCGACTTGGTCGGAGGGGAGAAACGTCTTAAAGACACTGATTGTACGTTACAAGAGCCGGAAGTGTAGCGGCAAAAGCGGTCAAAATCTAGTCACTATACGACTGGACAGGGAGGCATCACCAAAGACCACACTCATTACGTCTGACACCAGCAGCGAGGCCCCGAAATTGTTCAGATGATCATCGTCCAGATAGAGCAAGCGGCCGTTAAGTTGAGCATAGCAGCGCGCCTCAGCCTCACTGCAAAACACATCCTCGGGCTTGACTCGCACCAAGTTATCCCACTCACCGAGCGCATCAAAAGCTTCGACTACCGGTGCCACTCGCTCGCGATAGCGGGCCAGGCTGATAGATATATCTCCCTGCGGGTTGTCGCCACGCATCAAGCGCTTAAAATGATAGTGGGGAACATGCCATCCCATCTCGGGAATAGGGTAAATAAGTACAACTTCTTTACCCAACTCGAGCAAGGCCTTCACCGGCGCCACAAAGGATTGAAGCAGTGCAGTCTCTCTGTCCTCCCCAAGCCCGTAGTCCGCAACAGGCTCAAACCATTGCTGTCGCCCAGATTCGACTCCACCCTCGCCATTTTCGTACTTGTCCCGGTCGAGGAAATAAGGATAACGCCCAACAATTACGACACCCTCGATATCTGCCTTGGCCAAGCGCTCCATCAGGCGCATATTGTGGTCTTGGCAAAGCTGGCTATCGCTTCCCACTAGACGACTGCCAAGCGTCAACGCACATGCATTTCTAAAAATGGCGTAGCCCGCAATTTCTCGCTCGCGAAAAGCTTTATCCAGCGCAGTGGTTAGTGCCGCGGCATGACTATCACCCACCAAAGCCCAATTACGCGGCTTCTCTGGATCACCAATTGGGCAAGGACCGCTCTTTAGCACCGTATAGCAGGCCACGCTGTCCGCAGTAATCGCCACACTACGAAAATTCTGCTCTTGGTAATGGGTTCGGACAACCTCCGGCAGTCGCTCTTCAACACCATGTTTACGATCTATATATTTTGCGGTGAAGTACAGAGGGATTGTGGCCAGAAGCAGGACCGCCCAAAAAGCCTTCGGTGATATCTGACGGCGATTTCTAAAGGGCACCTCCACCAAGCGGAAAGTCACAACAGAGAGCAGGGTTGCACCGATCGTAAGCGCCAAATATTCTAGACCTGAGAGCGCTACTGGCGAATACCATCGGCCAAGAGCAAAAAATACTTGGTGCCACAAATAGAGGGAATATGAAATTGCGCCAATCTGCAAGAGAGGTTTTAGGCTCAACAACTTGTAAAACAGGCTAGAACGATTGGCAAAGCCAATAAAAGCAAGCGAGCCAAAAACAGGGGCTATCGTTGCAGGCCCCGGGTGAACCCAGTGTGCCGTGGCAACACAAAACACCACCACAACCACCAAGGCACCTAAATCAGCTATCCTCGCATGCAGCCACTCTGGAACCACAGCTCTCATACGAGCTTCACTCACAGCCAATAGCGAGCCTAGCGCGAACTCCCAAAAACGAGAATACGGGACATAAAAAGCGGTTTGTGCGTCATCGTATACCAATGCGATAGCCGCACAAAATGATGTTGCAGCAAGAAATGCGAGTGCTACGTCAACCCTGAGACGCCGATATACCGAAAAGCAAAGTGCAAACAATAGGGGAATAAAAAGGTAGTACTGCTGCTCCAAACCCAGCGTCCAGACATGCATGAAGGGCTGCAGCCCCATATCCGCATCAAAATAGCCCGCACTGGAATTCGCAAAATAAAAATTACCGGCAAGCCCCAAAATCCAAAGCGCGCTTTCCCCCATATTCTCATACTCGGTCGCCGGCAATAGCGGGTAGGCAGCAATAAGAGATATGAAGACAACGAGATACAGTACGGGAAAGACGCGTCGGACTCGCCGTTCGTAAAATCCCAGGATAGAAAAGCGCTCATTCCGAATATCGGCAAGAATGATAAGCCCCATCAGATAGCCGCTGAGAACGAAAAAAATATCTACGGAGAAATAAACCCCCTCAAAAGCAGCAACCCCGGCATGAAATACGATAACAAGCAGCACGAGCGCCCCTCGGAGACCTTCGATCTCCGGGCGAAATGCTACGCCGCCGCTGTTAGTTGATGACATTCGGACTATTCCGTCGCCAGAAAAGGTTATAACTCGGGCCACCACGAGAGAAGAATTACAAAAAAAGCGGCATTGAGAAAGCAAGGGCGAATGTTAGCCTCCCGACAGAAGGAAGCAACCCTCCATCTGTGAATATTTACTATTTTGAGGGGGCAATCACAGAAAGCTACATGCACCCATATCAGCTTGGCGCAACAGGCTGATACTTACGCAAATACTTAATTCGAAGCTTTTCCCCGAGCTTGTGTATCTGCAAAAGCTCATGGCGTTTTTGCCGTAGGATTTCTCCCAGCGGCTTATTGTAGTAATCCACAAGAAAGCGATAGTAGTCTCTCTTTGTGAGGGTGATGTGCGCAGCAGAGGAATATAGCGCTGCCAGATCCTTGCATCGCCAACGCGCAGGAACACTCGATCTGATTTGAGCCCGGTGAAGGTCTATCAGCGCTAGCTCTGCGCGCTCGAGATCCCCCCCACGTAGCAAAAAGTGGCATAAATAGAGATCACGGTGATTTACGCCAAGCGCATGCATTCGCCCTACCTGCGTGGCAATACGCTTGATTAGCCGGCGCTTCACTACTGGAGGAGGCGCCACCTCACCCCAGTTTGCAGTAACATCCTCAAGACTAGGAGCATCAGCAATCTCCTGCGTGATCAGAAAAGATTGCCGGGTTGCCGGGTTTCGACCACGTCGCCCGAAACCTGCCGCAACCATGGTATCAACGCCGTTTGCCCCCAATAGCTCAACGGCGGCCAACTCATTGTCGGCGCCTAGAATCGGAGGGCGCAAAGCCACTAGGTTTTTGGCGATTTCCTTCCAACCGACCCCCTTGTGGAATTTCAGAAAATAGCCTCGACCCTTACGCTCAAAGCGTAGTGTGGTGCGATCAGGCATAGCGCGGTAGACGTCGCCGTCGAGACTTTCAACAAATGCGAATTCATCGCCTGCGACCCCCAATTCGGGGGCCAGCCAAGCCTTGGGCTTACCGGAATTGCTCAAAGATTAATCCTGCCTGATACTCAATGGGGCGAATCTGCGCCTTACTGCGCAAAAACAGGGCGAAATTATAGGCAATTTGCAATAGAATATGCAGCCCAAAACACAGCAAACGACACGGTACCTCAAAAGCATGACGGTAGACAGCTTTCTTCAAAAGGCGTGGTCGGAGTCCGGCCCCAAGGTAATCAGCGGATTTTCTCGCCCTATTTACCACAATATTGCCGGGCTGCTGCACGGTCGCAAATACGACAAAAAAGCCTATGGCGGCATGATTCGCCACACCGAAGCCGGCATGCTCACTCAGTGGGCCTCGGAAATTCCGCAAGGCGGCGTGGTCGTAGAAATTGGCTGCTATGGCGGACTGTCCACCAGCTACTTGCTGAGAGGGCTATCAAAACGCGGCGGTAAGATCTACGCAATAGACCCCTTCAACTCCGATCTGGACAAGCAGGCGGAGCTGACTGACAACTGCGTACCACTGGAACAGAAGCCCACCAAAGAGCTCGTAGCCTCCCGACTGGAACAGAATGGCTTTGGGGGCATGTTCCAACTGATAGAAGGCTACTCCCAAGAAGCTGCCAAGAATTGGGACCCTAGCGTCAAAATCGATTTTCTGTGGATCGATGGCAATCACGAGCAGGCGTACCAGGATTTCAAAGATTTTGAACCCTTCTTGAACCCGGGCGCGCGAGTTGCAGTGCACGACGCCCATCCTCGCTATGGCTATGAGGCGGTTGTAGAAGATGTGAAAAAAATCTTCAATAGCCGCAAATGGCAAGATCTGGAACACGTTAAAAGCATTATTGCCGGACGTATTGCAGACTAGAGCCCATGTCGGAAAATAGTGTTAAGCCCGCAGTAGCGCCGGGTATCCATCTGGCGCTGGTGGCAGGCTTTTACATTTTTATGTCGGCCTGGTTTATCGCGCCAACGCGCACCGCGCATCACACAATCGTATACCTGGCATTTCTGCTGCCCGCACTATTGCATCTTATAAACAGCTCACTGCGCAAAGACCCAAAGCTGAAGATATTGGCATCTCCAGTCTACCTTAGCCTAGCGCTGTTTTTGATTTACATGGCATTGACCACCCTCTGGTCTGATTTGGCGAAAGCGCCAGAGCATTATATTAAACGCATCGGGCAGACGCTGCTGTTTGTATATGGTGTATACGCCGTCTGCCGCTTTTCTCCTCGACACTTTGAACGAGCAATACTGTGCTCGGTGCTTATGTGCACTGTCTGGCTACTTGTTAACGAGCTGCACTTTCAGGAAGCCGCGTATATGCAAGATCGCTTCCGGGGCGCAAATGCTGGCCTTCACTACCTGCTGACGGGCGCTCTCCTAGGCGCAATACTGGTACTTGGCACCCACCTGCTACTCCAAAGGCTCGCACGCCGGGGGGTTGATTTACGTAATGCGCTACTTTTGCTTTGCCTTGGCGGCGTTTTCTACGGTGTGCTAATTACCGAGTCTCGCTCAGCCCTACTCGCCTTGGCTGTCACTGCAGCGTACTGGTTTTTCGACGCCCCCAGCATCCGGAATTTCAAGATAATCGCCGTAGGAATAGCCATAGCCGCGGCATTTATGCTGGCGCCATACGCGGAATTATTTATTTCCAGAGGGTTTTCTCAGCGCTTCGAGATCTGGCACACGACGCTCCAATGGATTATCGAGAAACCATGGCTCGGCCATGGCTTCGACGCCGAATATGTACTATTTGTTAGTAGTGGCGAGGAACTATACGACGCCCACAACATTCATCTGGAGATACTGTTTGAAGGAGGCCTGATAGGCGGCGCCTTATGGCTAATATTCTTGGCAACACTACTGAAGTGCGGCTGGGAATCTAGGCATAGTGCCATGGGTAAGGGACTACTCGCCCTATTAATCTACTCGATATGCGTAAAATTTTTCGAATCGCGCGGTATTTTAAGCCGACCGACGGAGTTCTGGCACTTGATCTGGCTATGCGCCGGCATAGCCCTTGCGCTGCAGGCATCCGCCTCTAGTAAGCGTTGCGATGCACAAAACCCCGAAAGACCGTCAGAATAATTATTTTAATATCAAATAGCAGCGACCAATGCTCTATGTAGTACAGATCATGTTCGATTCTGGCCTGCAAATCGGTGTCCCCTCGCCAGCCATTTACTTGCGCCCAACCCGTTATACCTGCCTTTACCTTGTGCTTTTGCATGTATCCGGGTATTTCATCCTTAAACCTATCAACAAACACTGGACGCTCTGGGCGCGGGCCAACAATTGACATATCCCCCTTCAGCACATTAAAAAACTGCGGCAGCTCATCCAAACTGGTTCTCCGCAGAAACGCGCCAAAACGCGTGGCTCTCCGGTCATCCGGAGTAGCCCAAACAGCGCCAGTTGACGCTTCCGCGTCGTTGCGCATAGAACGAAATTTATACATTTTGAAACAGCGCCCGTTCCAACTCATCCGCTCCTGACGAAAGAACACAGGGCCTGGTGACGACAACTTCACTCCAACAGCGATCACCAGCAATAGAGGGCTAATCGCCAGCAAAACCAGAATAGAGACCACCTTGTCCTCCACATCCTTTATGAACCTGCTCACCCCATCCATAGGTGTCATTGAAAGATTTACAACTGAAAGACCTGCAACCACACTTGTAGAATGGTTCAGCAGCCTAAAACCATATAGATCCGGCACCAGCCGCAAATCGACGACAGAATGCTTGAATTGCTCCAATACCCCCTCAAGCCGATCAGCCTGATTAAAGGGAAAAGCCAACCAGACCTGATCGATATTATTAGCCGCTGCAAAACTGGAAGCCTCTGATTCAACACCCTGCCAACCTTTGAAATCAGACACCGGCTCGTCGTCGGTGAAATAGGCGACAACTTCAAATTCCCCATCTTTGTGTCTGGACAGGCGAGCCAACGTCTTAGCGCCAACTTCAGCAGCACCAACAACAATGATTCGCCGCCGATCCAGGCCAGCCCGGCGAAGGGAGCGAATCATGCGATACACTCCTCGACGCCCTAACTCCAAAGCTACGAAACCCAAAGCGAGCCACAACCCATACCAAAGCCGTGAAAAATGATCACTGGTTTTAGTGATAAACAGAAACAACGATAGCAGCAGAAACACAAGTAGCCACCCGGGCAACGTTGCACCCAACGGCACCGGATGATTACGGTATAGGCCCAGCTGATTAAAGACGACGCCCGTTGAGAGAACCGCAACCAATGTCAGAGTCAGATATTCTGTCGGGTCCGGATCTACCAGCGGGATAGCATAGTAAAGGACTGTAGAGACACCCGAGACCGCCAAAATGTCTGAAATCTGGGTCAGGATGACAACCAGACTAGAATGGTCCCGACTTCCGGCATTTCCTATCATATGTGGAATATCTTATATCTTGTTTGATTATAGAAGAATGAATGATTCAAAGAGGCCCCGCCCCCAAACGCGCCGACTTTTCCGCCAGCCTCCGCTTAACCAAGGCCTCAAATTGCTCGAGGAAAGCCTGCCTCTCAAAAGCCCGCGCAGTGTTAACCAATATCGCCGAATCGAATGCCTGCTCTATAGATTCGAATCGCTCTACCGCCTCATTTAATGATTCCGCGGTTTGTTGGTCAAAAAACAAACCTGTCTTGCCCTCGACCACCGTCTCAAGCGCGCCCCCCTTACGAAAGGCAATGACCGGAGTACCAGAAGCGATTGCCTCTACGGGCACGATGCCGAAATCTTCGGCACCTGGAAAAATCAGTGCCCGCGCCTCACTGTAGAGCCGCTTCAACACAGAAAAATCCACTTTTCCGAGAAATTCGACATTCGCAGGCGCCTCTCTAGAAAGCGCCTCAAAACATTCTCCGCCTCCTACGACCTTCAGCGGACGGCCACTTGAACCGAAAGCCTCGACGGCAAGATCAGCACGTTTGTACCCCACAAGCTCGCCAACCATCAGATAGTAACCGCCCTTTACGGAAGATGGTGCAAAGTCATCGACCGCTACGGGAGGGTTTATCACCTCCGCGTCGCGATTATAAAAGGTTCTTATGCGTTCCGCGACAAATCGCGAATTGGCCACAAAATGCCCCACCCGTTGAGCGCTAGACACATCCCACATGCGCATATAATGCGCCACCATCGGCATAAGTAGCCGCTTAAACCAGCCAGCATTGCTACGATAGTCGTGGTACATATCCCAAATGTAGCGCATCGGAGAATGGCAGTAGCATATATGCAGCGCCTCCGGATCTGTTAAAACCCCCTTGGCGGGGCCAGACTCGCTTGAGATAACAAGGTCGTAACCTCGCAAATCAAGTTGCTCAAGCGCCAGAGGCATAAAAGGCAAATACATCTGGTATAGCCTGGTTGCGAACGGTAGTTTGCCAACAAACGTTGTACCCGATACCGCATCCAGTGTTTTCCGGCTTACCGCCGAAGGGTCAACTACATGCGTAAAAATGTCTGCGCCGGGATAAAGATCCAGCAACGCTTCGACAACCTTCTCCCCACCACGCATGCCAACCAGCCAATAATGCACTATCGCTATTTTCATATCTAAAACCCTTGAGGAACATCAAATCTTCAAACCAAAGCCTGAACGCTAGCCTATCCGACGTAGCAGTCCGAATCCGGCTTAAAAGGGCACCGCCTGAAATTGCCTAAATTGACCCCTAGTCGCTACAATAGCCCACCTTTGCTCAATCGAAGTCATGCTGGGCCGATGATTATTATAAGTTACTGCACCTCAGTAACTGCTGGAGAGAACTATTGAATCCGCATAAACCACACCCGATATCACCTATCACTCTAGTGAAAACCACCTGGAGGCATCGGCAGTTAGTCACTCAGATGACGTGGCGCGAGATTGCGGGGAGATACAGAGGCTCCATAATGGGGCTGTGCTGGTCATTTGTACATCCCTTACTGATGCTGGCTGTTTATACCTTTGTATTCTCGGTAGTGTTCGAAGCAAAGTGG
>NZ_JBFJTH010000005.1:0-49681 GCF_041625495.1 Litorivivens sp.
CCTTGCCAGCGAAACAGCAGGGTCGCCTTCTCAAACACCTCGTAAGGAATCTCGGCAAAGGTTTTGGGGAAACGTTGTTTTAGATAACGCTGAAGGTCAAAGAAAGGTTCGTAATCAAATTCAGCGATATCCCCCGTAGAGATACTTGGATAGGTCAACGCGGTGGCAAGCCCTTGAGCAAGTTCCTGCTCGTTCCATTCGCCTAACGCAATCGGCGCGATATCGTCGCTCGCCGGCGGCGCAAAACCGAGCGTACGCACGATCAGCACGGCCGCCAGTAAAATCACGCCTACCAGAACAATCTTGATAATTCTCATGTGGGTTTTACTCTTTCCTTGCTGAGTATCCGAGTATTGCGTGGATGCAATCACGTGCGTTGCAAACCAGATCGGCCGACTTAAAACCTATAGCTAAACTCCAGGCCCGCCTGGCGCGGCGTACCGGGCACGCGATTGGCTACCCCGATAACGCTCGTGACTGCGATACCGCCGACAAAGTAAGGCTCATTTTTCAGATTATCGACAAAAGCCGTAACCGAGAGCTGATCATTCACCTCCCACGCCAGGCGCGCGTTATACAGCTCGTACTGGCTGATCACCGAACTGTCGTAGTCACCGCTGAGGTAATCCGTACCGATAAAAATTTCATCGGAATAGTAGTATTGCAGTTGCGGTGAGATAACACCGAAGTCTGAATACCAATCGTAGCGCAACACCAGACCACGCACATTTTGCGGCACCTGCGGAAACGCTTCGCCGCTGCGATCTACGATCGCAAAACCGTCAGCAGTATTCGTTCCCAAGCTGTATTCAATTAAGTCACCGTCGGTATAACCGGCGTTGGCGTTAATAGTGAAATCCCCGATCAAAGCCGTCAGTTCCAGTTCAAAACCGTCAACCACCGCTTCACCGGCGTTACCTGTAAACTGTATGACTTCCGTCGCGGTAGCACCGCGCTCGTATAGCGCTACCTGCAGGTCGGTATAGTCCATTTGAAAAACAGCCACGTTGAAGCGCACTCGGCTATCCAGCGCATCGAGCTTAAAACCCAGCTCCTTGCTGGTGACCAGCTCGGGCTCAAACTGTTGGATGTTAGCGCTCGTCTGGGTATTACGAATATCCAAGCCACCGGATTTGAAGCCCTTTGACACCGTGGCGTACACAATAAAGTTATCTAGGCGCAGAGCCTCTAGGGTGTCGTCGGTAGCCAGATAAGTTAGTGTCAGGTTTGGCGTGACTTCGGAAAAGCGGGTGTCGCCCACCAGCGGGTCGGCAAAGTCGAGCGGCACTTGTGGCGCCTGATAAGCAAAATACTGCTGCAACGATACTGGCGAATAGATCCCATCTTGATAATGTACAACTGGTTGCACAATAAATGGGTTACTGCCTATTTGTGCATTGAGGCGGTTGGCGTATTCCTGATAATCCGGTGTGATTTGGGTGTGAACACTGCTGCGCTTTTCTTCGGTGTAACGCACGCCCAGCGTCAGCTGCAGCCACTGCGCCATATCCCAACTTGCCTGCGCAAAAACCGCGCTGGTTTCGTTTTCGTAATCGGCATTTTGAGCCGCATTGGCCTGAACAGGCAGCACCGCATTATTTGGTAGCGCAATTCCCAGATCCACCGCCGCATCTGGTCCTACCGCTACCAGGCCATTATCCCCCACATCGGTTCCATCGAACGCGTTGTCGAGAGTTTCACGGGCAAAGAACGCGCCGAAGGTGTAGTTGAGCGTCTCATTCCAGGCACTGCCATTAAATTTCAATTCCTGAGTGAACTGGGTTCGCTCTTGATCGGGGGCACTGAGTCCGGCCCCGGCGAATACTTGATTACCGGCATCGGGCCCCACCGCAACAATATGAAGGGCGGTACCGTCAGAGTCACCGCTGATCGCTATATTGTCCTGCAAGGCGTAGCTGCTGATGCTTTCCACATCCATACCCCACATCGGCCAACGCAGCGTAAGCGCCATCATATGATTATCAATAGCGTAGCGCGCATCTTCGTCGTTTTGAGATACCTCAAAATTGTCAGCTAGGGCTGAACTGCGATCGCAGGCCTGTTTAAAATTGCTGCCATTGGGGTCGCGGTAAATGCCTTTGGTAAGAATGGCGCCGCTATTCTGGAATTGACAGTTGTAGGGAGAGCCGCGCTCGTCGATGCGGCTAAGGAAACCAAATAGATCGACCTCGAGTGACTCTGTTGCGTACCAAAGCATTCGCCCGGAGACCGCCATCCGATCCTGATCGAACAGCCCGTTACCCGCATTCACATTCTCTATCGAGCCATCGCTGCGCTTGCTATTGATGGCCAATCGTAGCGCCAGATCGTCAGTGACAGGCAAGTTGGAACTCAGTTTGGCATCTTTGCGTCCGTGGGTTCCCAGCGTCACCTTGGCGGCCAGTTCAAACTCATCTGAGTGGGGTTTTTTTGAATCCACCAGAATGGCGCCACCAATATTGTTTTTACCAAACAGGGTGCCCTGAGGGCCGCGCAGTACCTGAATGTTTTCCACATCCACCGCATCCAGCAGTTGGGCATCAGAGCGCGGGACGTATACACCGTTCAAGTACATGCCCACCCCGGGATCCAGCACCGGGTTGCCACTGCGCTGACCGATACCGCGAATAAAAATGGCGGGCGCTTTGTAGTTAGTCTGGGAGAATTGCAGGCTCGGCGCCAAGGTTTCCACGTCTTCTATGTCACTGATTCCAAGTCGATCCAACGTATCGGCTCCCACTGCGGATACCGCAATGGGCGTGTCCTGCAGGTTTTCGGCCCGGCGTCGGGCCGTGACCACCACCTCTTCCAGCACCCCACGCCCCTCGGCGGCGACGGCTGGTGAACTCACAACGCCCGGAACAAGTGCGGCGACAACTGCCACGAAAACAGAAACATAGCGATAAAACATAAGAAGCCTGACGAATTTGTTTTTGGTGAACACATTATCCCGGTTTTGCTGGGCGACACCAGTCTTTCCCTTTTAGCAAAACCATACAGGTATATGCATCTTATTGTTTTTATTGAAATAATAAAAATCATTGACCCAAAAGAACATCAAAAGAACTCAAAATGCCATAGCGGAAAGTACCTACAATAGGTTAAAATTCAACCAAGTTTTGCGCATTATTTGTTCTCTCCCAACGAGTCAAAGATTCCAGAGCCCCAAATTCCATCGCAACCTGCGACCTTAAGCACGAGTTATTAGCTGCATGATTCAAGATACTGTCCTCCCCGCCGCCCGCCTTTTCGCTCAGGCCGACAATGGCATTGTGCCGCTTGCCGCCGGCCGCCACCTTCGCTTGGCACTGAAACGATATCTTGTGCCCACCAATACCTTTGCTTTGAGCGCGAATATATCTGAACACGAAATGCAGCATGCACTGGAAAGCCGGCGGCTTACTGGGCCAGCGCTGGAGTGGTATCAGCGCATGAGACACTACGAGCACGAAGTTACCGTCAATATTGACGCGGATATCAAGCTTTACGGCGAAGCTACCCGACCTCGGTTTTTATCGGATCGTCATATGGCGATGTACAGCCCAAATGATTGGGCAATTCTGCCGTCGGCCCGCATTGCCTGCGGTATCAGCGCCTGGGTTTCTACGCATTTTGTCGACGACAGCGGTGAGAAAGTAAAAATCCACGACTTTAACCAAGTTCGCTATACCCAGTGGCTGGACCAGCACGCGCTCGATCACGACGATTCTGCCTTGGAATTCTGGCTGGCCAAGCAGGCCTGACAGGCGTCAGTCTCGGCGATACTGGTAATATTCCACAGTTTAGGTACATCCACGTAAATGCCTAAGGCGCCGAACTTGGTATAAAGCGCGTTAACACAGAGGAGCGTGGAGAAGGCAGGTGGGAAACAGCGGTCAACGGCTGAACGTCCTGGTGGCAGACGACAGTCAGGGAGACGCATTTATTATCGCCCGAGCCTTGTCCGAGTTCGACAGCCGCTGTGACGTGCGCACTGTTGGCGACGGAGAAGCCTTACTACGTGTCCTAAAGCTACGCCCGGGTAACACTGATATTTTACAGGGCAAGCTTCCCGATATCATTTTCATCGATCTGTATATGCCAAAAATCTATGGTATGCAGGCATTGCAGGAGATCAAACAGGCCCCGCACCTCACACAGATTCCCTGCGTCGTGATGTCGGCCTTCAGTACCGATAGCGATCGCCAGGAAGCAGACCGCCTGGGTGCGGCGGCATTTATTCAAAAGCCGGAGTCGCTGAAGGAATTCCGTTCAGCCATTACCGAAATCGAACATATCATCAACAGCACCACTCGTCGCCACACCTCGTCCTAATTCCTCCGGTTGAACGCAACCTCTGGTGTTCCGCCACAAGGCCATTAATAATGGCGCCATGAGCACAGAACAACCCTTACAAAAAATGGATACCCGCAGCCGGATATTGGCAATCGCGTTAAAGCATTTTGCGCGCAATGGCTACGCAGGCACCCGACTCGACGATATTGCCAACGACGTAGGCATTCGCCGACCGTCTCTGTTTCACCATTTCAAAGACAAGGCGACGCTGTACAAAGCCGTTTGGAAGTACACCATCGATGAGCAGGACGCGAAGCTGGCGCCTTACTTTGATCAAGCAGACACCAGCCCAACCGAATTGCTTAACTTGGCCACCGATGCCTGGGTGGAGTACGCCTTCAGCAATCCGGATTTTATTTATCTGTCGCTCCACGCCGCGGTGTCCGGCCGAGCGAGTGACGACCCCCAATTAGCATCCACACTGACACTGGAGCGCTGGCAACAGTTGATTGAACGCGGCGTTAACGAGGGTGTTTTCAACACAGTGCCATTTGTGGAGTGCATGTCTTTATTGGCGGGCATGACCAGCTTTTATCTAACCACCCCCAACAACGCCCTGCCGCAATTAACAGATTCATACAGTGGCGACCGGGTGCTGTTTGCAAATCGGCTGAAACTGCTGATGTCTAATCTGTTAATCAAGCCGCAGGCTGAGAACATTCTGCCTTTTCGTCGATAGCAGCGTCACCTACGGTTCAAGTTAGCAGTTTCCGGGCAAAGCTATCCATGTAACGTTTTTTATCATCCAGTGTGGCCTCAGGCCCAATGCCGAACAGGAACGGATAATTCACAGTGCCACTTACCCCCATAGCGCTGAGCCTGGCCACGGCCTCTGGGGTGAGCGGTTCAAGCAACGGCGCCACAATCTGAAAAGGCTCCTCACGGCGCGGCGAGGCTTTTCTCATGGCAAGCAGGTTAGGTACAAGCGTTTCAAGATCTTCCAGTGTATTGCCTGGTCCATACCAACCATCGCAAAGTTCGACCGCCCGACGCAGCGCGGCCGGCGAATGACCACCGCCAACCAATGGCACTGATTGCGACGGGTAAGGGCGAATTTTCACGCGATCCAGAGTGAAAAACTCATCGGCATAACTTACTTCTGCCCCACGCCAGAGTTGGCGCATCACCTCGAGCATAGCATCGGTGCGTCGTCCGCGGCGGCTAAAATCGACGCCAAACTGATCAAACTCCTCTTTTAACCAGCCAGACCCCAGGCCCAAGGAAAACCGGTTATCGCTAAGCCTGGACAGCGTCGCGATATTCTTGGCAAGCTCCACGGGATGCCTGAGCGGCACCACGTAGATACCCGTCATGAATTCCAATGTGCGCGTTACAGCCGCAGCGGCAGCAAAGCTGATCAGGGGGTCCGGGAACTCCATATCCGGGGTTTGCGGCGAAACCCCGTCAGCCGAATAGTAGTAGCGCGACCGCGTTTTCGCTGGATAGTAAATGTGCTCTGCCAGAATTAACCCTTTAAACCCGAGCTGCTCTGCATGCATTGCAATGGCGGGAATCTGTTCGGTCTCACACCAGCTGATAACTTGCCAAAAATCCATTTTCACCCCTTCCGTTAAACGTTAAAAGTTGAACGACGAACGCTGACTGTAGCGAGTTGACTTAGTCAAAGAATATCCACCACATGGGGGATCAGCCATTTGGCGTAGGCATAGCGACAAATAGGCTGCACAATACAAAAAATTCTGACATGAGCGTTGAGATGAACGAACTGAAAGCCTCTGATTACCAGGTACCAGAAGACTACCAACACTGGGCAGGCGACCCAGCTGAAGACAATGTCGGCCCCTTCTTCTGTAAATCCATGGCGCCGCGTTCCGAGACCGCCCTGCGGTTGCAGGAGAAACACTGCAATATGTTCGGCATTGTGCACGGCGGCGTATTAATGGCCTTTGCCGACTACACCCTGTGCTTGGCAGGCATCGAAAACACCGAACAGGGCTGCGTTACGGTAACCTGTGACAATCAGTTTATTGCCTCAGCCAAGGCCGGTGAACTGCTAACCGGCCACGGCGAACTCATTCACCGAACCCGAAAATTGGCCTTTGTTCGCGCCACACTCACAGTCGGCGAGCGGGTAGTATTGAGCGCTACCGCCACGTTGAAAATGAAGACACCCTAACTGCCGGCGCTTCGGCTGATAAACACTGCTTGGTCTGAGTGTTTATCAGCCCACCATACTCGAAGTGTTAGACCCGCCCCTGACCCTGCGGCCCTTCTCTTGCTAAACCCAACCACTAAAACTACCTATCTCATTGTTATATATAAGAATTGTAGTTTATTGCACTGTAATGAGTTCTTTTAATTTGGCCTCCAATGTCAATTGCACCGGATACTAGGCTGTGTATTATATGATCACTGTCAACTCTGCAACGTTCTGATATATAAATTCATAAAAATTTATCAGAGTTTACAAGATAAGCGCACACCCTTGCGCATTGCCCACAACCAAATAGCAGCCTGAGGTTGATTTCCTATGCCGATCCTTAATCGCATGAGCGTGCCTGCAATCGTTTTCTTTCTTACCGCCTGTGGGGGTGGTGGCAGTAGCTCTGGTGGCGGGGGCGGAGGTGCTCCCAACAGCCAGAATGGGCAATTTATCGACGGCCCCGTTCAGGGGGTCGCCTACAAGCGCAATGGTACGGGTGCTTTCAAAACCCGGGCAGATGGTTCGTTTACCTTTGTTCCCGGTGAGACTCTCAACTTCACGCTGGGCGGTATAACTTTTGGTGACGTTAACACATCTGCCGACACACTCTTTGTCACCCCAGACTCCTTTAGTGAAAACCCAGACGTAGCGATCAATATAACGCGCTTTTTTCTAACCCTGGACAAAGATGGCAACCCCGATAACGGCATCCAGATTTCCCTGCGCGCGCAGGACACCGCAACGCAATTCAGCGGCAACGTCGATTTTGAAAATTTTGATGGCTCTGCACTGGAAACCTTCGTTAAAACCGCCAACGGTGGCGCAGAACGAACCGTTGTTTCTCCAGCAGTGGCCAAAAAACACCTGGAAGAAAGCCGCAAAGACATTGCCGACGGCCAGTTTGACTACGATAAGGGCGTGGACAGTGATGAGGACGGCGTTTCCGACGCCAACGACAATTGCCCCAACAGCACCCCGCCGGTGCAGGCAGACGGCTGTGCAAATGAAGCCGAACGCAGCGCCGACACCGATGGTGACGGAATTGAGAACCGATTCGACAACTGCCCTTCAGTCGCAAACCCGGATCAAAAGAACTCGGACAGCGACCCGCGCGGTGACGCTTGCGATAAAGACGACGATAACGATGGCCTGACCGACGACAGCGAAACCGAACAAGGCAGCGATCCGACCAACCCAGACACGGATGCGGATGGCATTCGCGATGGTGATGATAATTGCCCTATAGACAGCAATGCAGATCAAGCTGACTTTGACCGCGATGATTTGGGCGACACCTGCGATAGCGATGACGACAACGATGGCACCAACGATGATGATGATGCCTTCCCAAATGACCCCAATGAAGATACAGATACCGACGGTGACGGCATCGGTAACAATGCCGACGACGATGACGACAATGACGGCGTTCGTGATGAAGACGATGCGTTTCCGCTGAATAAAGATGAAGACACTGACACCGACGGCGATGGCATTGGCAACAATGCCGATGACGATGACGACAATGACGGCGTTCGCGATGAAGACGACGCGTTCCCGTTAGATTCTGAAGAGTCAGTCGATAGCGACGGCGATGGTATTGGCAACAATGCTGATGACGATGATGATAACGATGGCACCAAAGATGACGATGATGCCTTCCCCACAGACCCATCGGAAGATACCGACACCGACGGTGACGGCCTTGGCAACAATAAAGACGATGATGACGACAACGACGGTGTCAGAGACGAGGACGACGCCTTCCCCCTAGATAAAAACGAATCAAAAGACAGCGACGGCGACGGTGTTGGCGACAAAGGTGATCAATGCGCCAATACGCCGGCAAATGAAGCAGCTAATTCAACAGGATGTAGTGTTTCGCAAATCGAGTTCGCTTCGTGTGAACTTGACGCCAATCTAGAAGGCGGAAGAAGTATTGAGGTTGCATTAAAAACCTTTGACGACGAAACCGTAACATTCCAGATTCTTGAACCCGACAGCATCGAGTGCGCCAACACTCATCTAGGTGCCCATCCTCTGATGATGCATGGTCCGGGCTACAGCCTTCCCCGTGCGGTCGACGGCTTTGAAGAGTATCGCCGTGCTGGCTATACCGTCATTTCCTGGGATCCTCGCGGGTTTGGCAAGTCCACCGGCACCGTGCGTGGCATGGATCCAGACTTTGAAGGCCGCTACCTGAATCAGATTCTCGACTGGGCAGAGAAAAACCTGGATTTCCTCGCCTGGCGCGACGAGTCTACTGGAGAGTTCATTAGCCGCCCCCTCAATGCCACGAGCGTTGTCAATGGCGTCAACCTTGTTGTCGGCGCGCAAGGCTCCAGTTATGGCGGCGGCTTCCAGCTCGCACTGTTGGCTACTGACAAAAAGAAACGTCTCGACGCCATCGTACCGGATATCACCTGGCACGATTTGCGAAACTCCCTAAATCCGGGCGACGTTGTAAAAAGCGCCTGGGGGCTTGTACTGTCCGGCGCCGGTGAAGCGCAAGGCAACGCCGCCGGCTTGCAGGCACTGCAAGACAACCCCGGTAACTTCATGCCCACCCAGTTCAGTCAGGACCCCTTCACGAAGGAAACCGTCGCTCGGGCACTGTCTACCAACGAGTGGCCGCGCCGCTCTCTGGACTGGTTCCACTATCGCGGACTGGGCTACTGGTGTGCCGCCAATGGCCTACCGGCCATGCCCTACCCGGATTATTCTCAGGAAGACGACCAGATTCCCATGCTCGACCCGAACGGCAGCTACAACGTACCGAACCGGCGGGAAGATGGTCGTCCGGGTATCGGTTCATTCCTGGTTGAAGCGCCTAACCCGACTCGTTACTTCGAAGGCATGAAGGTTCTGCTGACTCATGGCATGATCGACACACTGTTCGACTTCAACGAAGTCTGGTGGAATCAGCAGTGTCTCACCGCGGCTGGCGCAGATGTCAGTATCCAGACCCACCATGGCCAAGCATTGGGGCATGTACTGCCTGTTGTGCAATCACCCGACAAAACGTCCTCGGGTGAAGGCCGTTGCGGCTATGACACCTTTGCGTGGTTTGAACACAACCTGCGCGGCGCGCAAAACGAGGGCGCTGAAGCCGGTGTGTGTTTTGCACTTGGCAGCGCCGACGATTCAGTGACACTGCCTGCAGATCAGGTACTGGCACCACAATCCAACCCAGCCTTTGCCCACGTGCGGGATAACTTTACGGAACGCGCGGTTAGCCCCATCACACCGATACCCAACGGCCCTGTAGGCGCTGCCCACGGCAGCGGTAACTTGCCGATCCATGCGCCCTTGGGTACAGCCACGTCAGACCTAATTCTCGCAGGTATTCCTCATATCAGTGTGGTCGTGAGCAGTGTCAGCACGATCAACGAAAACTTCTGCGAAAATGGCCGCAATCCGCAAGGCACCCGCGAAGGCTGCGACAGCATTACCTTTGTCGGCCTGGGCCTGAAGCGCAGCGGCATGCCCAATTATGGCCTCGTTGACGATCAACTCACCCCCCTGCGCGGTCTGGGTACTCATGACGTCGACCTGGTCGGTGTTGCTGAACGTATCAAAGCAGGAGACGAACTCGCCCTGTTGTTCTACGCAGAACACCCCCAGTTTGCTGCATCAGTTTCACGGGATCTAAGCATTCCTGCGGTGAGCGTGGAAGGTGTCGTTGAATTGCCGCTTTATACCACTGACGATAGTGGGCAACCTGAACCCGGCTCTTCTGCCAGTGACGCACTCGCCAGCTCTGGCGGCAGTGATCCATCTGATCCAAGTGACGAGTTTTTAGTCTGCGCCCCTGAAACTGGCTACTGTGTAAACGAGATACCCGCCATTGGCCCGGCATTACAAGATGCCGTAAATCAACTTTACTCAGGGTTAATCAGCGCCGGATTACCTGTTAATGACGCTCCGCTCCTCATTGAATCAGCACGTGCATCGGTTCAGGGCTGTGATGTCCTCGATCCAGCACACTGCCTGCTCCCCTTTCCCAGTGACCAGTTTACGGTTGCAGCCAACCCAGGCAGTCCGCAGTCAGCCAGCAATGGTGGTACCGATCGCCGGGTAAACTTCAGCCCGCTGGCCATGCCGCGAAATATTGCCGGCAAACCCATTGACCCGACCGAATGGAACCGCAATGACGGCTTCTCGCCGGGGCAATTGATACTGACCTACGTACCAGACCTGGCCACAGTCAACGACCAAAACGGTAAACCCTTGGGGCCGATTGAGGGCGCGGTGCCCATTACCCGTCTAGCTGACTACCGTCTCGATAATGCACCTGTGGTGGTCATTAACACTGAGACCGGCGAACGCCACCCGGTCTGGGCTGAAATCGATCTTAACGCAGGCATATTTATTCCCGCGCAACCCTCGATACCCTCGCCACCAACGATGGGGTCCAAACGACCCGCATTGATTATTCGTCCGGCACAAAATTTTGAGGAAGGGACTCGCTATATTGTTGCACTGCGCAACCTGAAAGATAACAACGGCGACACCATCGACGCTGGGCCGGCTTTCCGTGTCTGTCGCGATGGCCTGAATTCTCAGCTACCTCAGATTCAAGAGCGCTGTGAGCAACTGAACGACAAGGTCTTCGACTTCCTGCCTCAGGACATTAAGCGTGAGGAGCTCTACCTCGCTTGGGATTTTACCGTCGCCAGCCAGCGTAGCCTCGCCGGACGACTGCTTCACCTGCGCGACGATGCGTTTGCTTCGCTGGGTGAAACCATCGACATCCTTCCTGGCGAAGACGGTTACCAAATGGGCAGGGCGCCCACGGTAACCGTGGACCTTACCCAAGAAAATCCAAACAGCCGTATCGCTCGCCGCGTGGAAGGCACGATTACCGTTCCCAGCTACGTGCTACCGAGTGATCCTTCCCCACTGGAGGGCGGTGACTTTAATGCCTTGTTTAATCAGCTGCGGGATAACTACCCGGAAGCACTTGCTGCAATTCGCAGTCAGTGTCGCGCCTTCGCACCGCTGAGCGAAATGTGTCTGGCTTTCGACCCCGATGCGCCGGAATTTGGTCGTGCGGTCAGCCTGCCACCTAATCGTTTTTTCTATGACCCGACGGATGCTAACGCTTCGCCGTCGCAATTCGGGGATGGGCTGCCAGATCGCGCAAGCGATCAAGCCACCATGACGCGCAAATACATCTGTAACATCCCGAATTCTGCTCTGCAGTCGCCTGCCAGACCGTCTCTCTACGGGCACGGTCTGCTGGGCAGCCGGGGCGAAGTGAATTCCGGACACGTTGCGGATATGGCCGACGCGCACAATATGATGTTCTGTGCTGTCGACTGGTTCGGTTTCTCCGAAGGCGATCTGCCAAACATCGTGACCATTCTGTTGGACGTATCCAACCTGCCACTGCTGGCCGATGGTTCTCAGCAAGGCATGTTGAATATGATGTTCCTTGCCCGCGCCATGAAACACCCGGAAGGTTTTGCCGCTCTACCTGCATTCCAGAATGCTAATGGCGAGCCTCTGTTTGACACGCGTGAGGTTTACTACGACGGCAACAGCCAGGGTGGCATCATGGGTGGCCCGGTGGTTGCCGTATCGCGTGATGTGAATCGCGGCGTGCTCGGCGTACCGGGTATGAACTACTCAACCCTTCTGCGTCGCAGTGTTGATTTTGATTTGTACTCGATCCCGCTGAACGCCGCCTACCACGACGACCTCGATCGGTCTTTAGTGTTCTCCCTGATGGAGATGATCTGGGAGCGCGCTGAAAACAATGGCTATGCCCACCATATGGCCACCGGCAGTTCAAGTAATACGCCCTACCCGAATACGCCGGACAATGAGCTGCTGCTACAGGTAGGCTTCTCCGACCACCAGGTTACGATGTGGAGCGCCGACGTTATGGCGCGCACGCTGCACGCGGCGGTTGACCGGCAGGATCTCAGCTCGCCCGATCGTCACCCTGATGAGCAGGAATACGCATTGCTGGACGACCTGACCGTTGCCGGCGGTGCGCAGTACATTAATCGGCGTTACAGCGGTTCAGCGCTCGCGATCTATGATGCACCTTGGGATGCCACGCCCGATGGACGCTGCGCTGGCGATATTACGCTGCCCGCACCCATCGGCAATGTTTCACCCCGAAATGCGGGCGACGATCCGCACGAGTGTCCACGTCGCGAACCTTCTGCCAAATGTCAGAAGTCTCACTTCCTGTATACAGTCAGTACAGTGCTGGATGTGAATGGCATAAGCGACGACGGACTGTGTGACGCCTTGCCGGCATTACCCGACAGTGACGGCGACGGGGTTCCGGACCGCGACGATGCTTTCCCCGGTGACCCAACTGAGTCGAGCGACCTTGATGGCAACGGCATTGGGGACAACGCCGACCCGGACGATGACGGCGATAGCTACAATGATGACGTCGACAACTGCCCGACCATCCCTAACGATCAGACCGATACCGATAATGACGGCCAAGGCGACGCCTGTGATCCCCCGGATGACAGCGACAACGACGGCGTTGCCGATGTCAATGATCAGTGCCCCGCCACCCCCGATGGCAGCGATGTGAACGGCGACGGCTGTGCGGCTGAGCAACTCGTCAATGCATCCTGTGACCAGGGCACCAAACTTGAAGGCGGCGATAGCTACCAGGTCGTACTCAGCTCTGACAGCGGTCACCCCATCAGCTTTCAGGTGCTAGAACCCAACGCCATTGATTGTGGCAAAACCGCCAACGGCGCCCACCCGCTTGTGCTCCACGGACACGGCTTTGGCGGCTCGCGCAGCACCGGCGGTTTTAGTGATCTGCGCGACGCAGGTTTTGCCGTTATCAGCATCGACCAGCGCGGCTTTGGTCAAAGCGGCGGCACCGTGCGAGTAATGGATCCGGATTTTGAAGGCAAGGATCTAATACAGATACTGGATTGGGCGGAGCAAAATCTCGACTATCTCGCTTGGCGCGATGAAAGCACCGGCACCTTTATCAACCGTCCAGCCAACCCGCAAAGCGTGGCCAAAGCCGATAATCTCGTGGTCGGCACCATTGGCAGCAGCTATGGCGGCGGCTATCAAATGCTGCTCCACGCGGTCGATGAGAAAGAGCGTATCGATGCGATGGTGCCGGATATTACCTGGCACGATCTGCGCTACAGCCTCAACCCCGGTGATGTACTGAAAACTGCCTGGGATTTGCTACTGGTCGCCGGCGGCGAAGCTGGCAGCTACGGCCCCGGACTCTCTGCGGGCCAATCGCCGCTGGCGCGAGGCCTCGATCCCTATATCAAGGAAACACTCTTGCGCGGTGCAAGCACCAATGAGTTTCCGCGCAGCGCACTGGACTGGTTCCGCTACCACAGCCCCAGTTACTGGTGTGGTCTCAACGACGAGCCTGTACGCCCCTATTCTGCCAACGAAAGCCCGATTAACAACAACCTGCAGGACTTTCAGGAAAGCCCCGGCAGCAACACCCGCAGTGGTCAGCCCACTGTCGATGTGCTGCTGACCCAGGGTTTGCGCGACACTCTGTTTAATTTCAACGACGCCTGGTGGAACTACCAGTGCATGAAGGAACGCGGCGGTGATGTGCGCCTGCTGACCCACCAGTCGGGCCATAACCTTCAGGGCTATGCGCCCGGTCCTGGCCCCCTTGCCTTTCAGGAAGGCTCCGGTACTGGCAACTGCGGTGACATTAATCGCAGCACTGCAACACTCGACTGGCTGAATGAGAAACTGAAAGGCATCGATCCCGGTGCTTCACTCAACGGTACGGAAGGCGCGCTGTGTCTGTCTTTGAGTGACAACGATGCAGTGCTTATACCTGACGACCAACTGCTCGCCACACGCTTTGGTCAAACCGGCATTGGCAACAACGCTTTTGTGATGGATAACCTGGCCCTCAGTAGCATCCCCAATGGTGCGCTGGCCCAGCAACTCTACAACGCGGGGAAGTCCTTTTCGGTTTTGCCGCTGGTGTCAGTCGAGGACGCTAATGGCGCCATCCTCGCCGGTATTCCACTGGCCTCGCTTACAGTCACCAGTCCTCAGGTGGCTAACGATGAAGCCTGTGGTGTTGGCCGCGTACCAACGATTCGTGCGGGTTGCGACAGCATTAGCTATGTAGGCCTTGGCGTAAAACGCGCTGGCACCGATGAGTGGCGACTCATCGACGACCAGATCATGCCAGTGCGCGGCCTGGGTGAGCACCCAGCCGTAGAGATGGTCGGCATTGCCGAACGGCTGAATCAAGGTGACGAGCTGGCTCTGCTGGTGTACGGCTATCACCCACAGTTTCTCGCCTCTTTCTCGCGTGATCCATCCATTCAGGCAGTGAACCTGCAAGGCACGATTGAATTGCCTGTTTACGCCGTGGATGCGCAAGGGCAGCCTGACTTCAGTCAGCCCGCCAGTTCGGCTCTACGCCGCATAACAGATTCCAACAGTACCTGCAGCAACCTTTCCAGTGGCCTCAATCCGCAGTGTCTGGCGACCGGCAACGCAGCCCATGTGGTTCGCTCCCTGTGCGACTACCAATGGCAGTCCGAGTTCTGCCAAGCCTTTGCATTTGCCGATCCCGATTATAACGGCGGCGAGAGTGACGGCCCATTAGTACAACGCGTGGGCGCCGTGCACGAGCACAGCGGCTATTCCGACGGCGATCCGGCCATGCGCCCTGCTGACTACTTTAAAGCCGGACGTATTGGCCACAACACCACCGATGATGGCAACGGTGACAGTGGGGTTATCCTCGACTTTATGTGGTCATCCGAGCACTCGGATAATGAAAAGCTATCGATTACCACAGCGGCAGTTTGCGCCCAAGCCTTTGCACCACCCAGCGCTGATACCATCGCTACCTTCCTGTCCTGTGCCAACGCTGAAGAAAACGATCAGTACTTTAAATGGCAAGCGACACTCGAACAGGCAAGCGCCGCAACCGAACGCGATGCCAATGGTGAGTACATTGGATTTACCGCCCTGCGTGGTTTCGAGTGGACCAACGACTTCTACAACCATATGAACGTGTATGGTTCGACCAATATCATCAACGCCAAAAATGACGGCAGCTACGCCAGCATGGATTTCATGTGGGACTGGCTGCGCACTCCGGCGGTAGAAGGCGGTGGTTCCGATGCCTTGGTCGCCTTTAACCATCCCGGTGGCAACCCCTCACTGACTCCGTTTGATAGCGGTCACGATATTTTAAATACTGGCGGCAGCGCCAACTGGAACGACCTGAGCTACGTTCCCGATGTCGATGACAACGTGGTAGCGATGGAAGTTCGCGGTGGCGACGATATTGAGTTTTACGTAAAAGCTCTGACCAAGGGCTGGCATATCGGCCCGGTTGATGCGGAAGATGAGCACCAGCGCGAATGGGCCAACACTTCCGACGGCAAAACCTTGATTTTTACTCGGGGCCGTAAGCCGCAGGATTATTACGTCGCCCTCCAGAACCGTCGAACTGTTGCCGTAAGCAGTCGCGTGGTCGGCGGCACTCCCGGTACACCAGCACAAACACCCTCACTGCTCTACTGGGCCAATGGCCAGTCTATGAATAGCGGGCAACCGCTGGGCTCTATCATCCCGACAATACCCTCTCCCCAAGTTCAGCATTTCCTGAATATTCAGGCAGATAACTTGCCCGTCGGCGCGCAACTGGCTTTGGTTAGCAATACGCGAGGTGGTCAGGACGACCCAATTTCGCTGGGTGCCGCTGACGGCTTGGGTCATTTCACAACTCAGCTAGGCGTTAATCATCCAGCGCGCGGTCAGGACTGGTATTTTGTGGTTGCCTGCCCGGCCACTGAAAACAACTGTGGTGGCAATCGGAATCACCTGCTGGTCTCTGCGCCAATCTGGTTTGGCGAACAGGCGCCACCGACAGCCAACCCCGGATTTGCCGATGCGCTAAATCTCTATGGTGAGGGTCTGCAACAGGTCATTGCCGAACTGAGCAATAACAATCTGGAAGGTGCCATCGCGGCCCTGCAGGGATCGACTGGCGCATTCGTCGGTGATGTTACCCAAATCGCTGCCGTGCAGGCCGGTGCGGCGGCGGGCCTGAATACAGGTCACCCGGCTGAGCCAGACGCTGGCCCCTATAATCCTCCCGGACAATTACTCGCCGGTGTCGCTAAGAAAGCCATCGCCGTACCGGTGGGCACTCCTCTGGGCGGCTATGCTCGACCGCCAGTGTTTGGCGACTTCTTCCCTATTGCGGATGAATTCGAAAATTTCCCCGGCGGCGACCCCTCAGCACCCTTTGAGTTCTTTGTCTCGGAGTTTGCTGATTTCTTACCGGCCCAAGATCACGACGGGCATCCACTTCCAACCGTACCCGATGAAGCCCGCGCCGCCCACTCACCCTATGCGACCTATTCCCCTCCGTCTCGCGGTTACTACGATTCACTGATTACCAAGGCCGTCGCCCTCTACGACGGCAGCGATTGTGTGGTAATGGTTAAAACCGACTTTATCGGCATGCTTGATGAAGTGGTGCAGAAAGTGGCCGAGGTGGCTACCACTGAACTTGGCGACAACCTGCCGCAGGGATGCAATCTGAAAGAAGGGCTGGTGATGTCTGCCACCCATACCCACGACGGCCCCGGCGCAATTGCCAACCACTCTGCCCGCTATTTCTGGCTGGCCATGGACTACTATCAGCCCGCCCTGTTCAACCGTATTGTCAGCCAGCTTGCCCAACCTGTGGTCGATGCTCTGAGCAATATGCAACCCGCCAAAGTGGGGCATGCGACAGGTTCCGACACTCAGGGTCTGAATGGCTTTCGCCGTTCGCGTTCACCCTACTCCGCCGAGCGTATTGCCGAGCAGAATAGCCTACGCAAACGCATTGGTGTGATCCGGGTCGACAGCGCAGATAACGAACCTCTCGCAGTCGTGGTCAATTTTGCGGCCCACGGTATCGCCTTCGACGTAGAGAATCTCTATTTCTCAGGTGATGTGCTGGCCGCGGTTGAGCGCGAAGTTGAACAACAATTCGATACGCCGGTTGTCGCCATGTTGATCCAAAGCGCAGGGGGTGATGTTAGCCCACGCAATGTCGCCAAACCCAAATTGCAGGGCATTGAACGCTACGGCAAGTTGATGGCGCCGCAGGTCCTATCAATCTACGACAGCATCAGCGAACTGGCATTGACGCCAGATATTCGCGCCGTGTCGCAGCGCATCATTCTCTCGCGCGAAGCACTCGGCTATGAGAACTATGAGTACCCCTATGAATGGGGTGCCGCCCAGTGCAATAGCGATGCGGGCGTACCTTTTGTCGGCCCCAGCAGTGGCGAACAGATACCCTACTGCCTGCCTGCACCGCCGCCCGACACCATTGACCTTGCCGACAATGGCGTGGCTGAAAATGGCGCTTTCGTGCCCCAGGACACCCGCGTCACGGCCTTTAAAATTGGTGACGCCTACTTTCTGGCCCAGCCTGGCGAACCGCTGGTGGAGCAGGGATTGCGTCTGCAAGACGATCTGATGGCACTGGGGGTACCAGCTGAAAATGTCTTTATCTGGGGTTACTCACAGGATCACATTGGCTACATCCTGCCGGACTCCGAGGAATCCTGGAAACTCGGTGACACCGAAGGCACCACCACCTTCTGGGGCTGGAAACAAGGCGGTCGCATTCAGCGCGCAAGCATTGAACTCGCCACGGCCCTACTGTTTGATCAGGTGCCCCCCAAAGATGAGTTTGCCGCCAACTTTGCGCTGTATAGCGACTACTACAATAAAGTGCCCGATGCCCAGCCGACACCCAACATAGCTAACCCTCTAGCGACGTTGCAGCCAAACGATATCCAGCGCTTTGGCACGACCTACTTCACCTGGGAAGGTAACGATCCACTGGCTGAACTGCCAACGGTTACTCTCGAAGTGGAAACGTCACCCAATAACTGGGCGCCAGTACGACGACGCAACAGCGAAATCATCGACACTCAATACGAAACCCATCTCGACTACCGCTTGAGTCTGGGCAGTCATTTGTGGACCGTGACTTTTGAAGCCCCGCTCGACTGGCCCGCCGGCAACTACCGGTTCCGTATTGTAGGCACACACATCGACACCGGCGATGAAAACTACACACTGGAATCCGAAGCGTTTACGATAAGCAATGCCGACAATCTAATCGTCAGCGAACCTGTTGAAGACAACGGTATATATAGCGTAACGCTGTCCTATCCGGCTCAACCAGACAATTACCGACTGATAGACCCCGCCGTTGATCCCCGCCAGGAAGCGCCGGTGCGCCAAGGCTTCGTGGTATTCAGCAACGGTGTCGACGCAGTTATGGCCGACTCTCCGGTTATCGACAACAACGTAGCTACTTATTCCGCCAGCATCACCGATCTGGGTAATGGTATTACTGCCGACGCAGTCGATGTGTATGGCAATACCTCAACACTTGCTGGAAGCGGTTCTGACATCGATCGCGGTAGCGGCATACTAGGCGTGCTGGCAGATTTCTTCGCCAGCCTCTCCGGCGTCATTCAAAGCTTCCTTTCCGGTGATTTTGAAGGCGCTGGCGATGCACTGAATCAAGCTCTGGCCCAGTTTTCCAGCGGAATAAGCAACTGGTTTACGGGCGAGGAGGACAGTCTCGCTGCCATACTGGCCGCCGCCAGTACCGGCGACGCCACCCGCTTCCAATCAGAGGTGGGTAATGCGCTTGGCTTGCATACCGACCCCGCCAGCGCAGGCCAACAAGCTTTGTCGGCCGCCCGCGATGCGGAACCGGTGGTATTGACCGGTGCCCAGTTGCCAGGCTGGTCAGTACCCGCCGCGCAGGGCGTAGCCGAACCCTACCCCAGTGGAGTGGGCGCCGATGGCGAATTCATTACCGAACCGGCAGAGCTGAACAAACGTGACGCCCATAATGGCATATTGCTTTACCCCGCCCCGGGCACCGAAGACTTTGTTCCCACCGGGATGCCAGTAAATGAAATTGCCGCTTACCGCTACGACGCCGACCATCCCTCCGCCAATAGCTTTGGCTATGTCGAGATCCCGGTGCAAGTAGATGAACGCATGCCCTACTTCCTGGCCAACGCCGAATCGGACTTTTCCTTTTATTCGGGGACAGACCCCGAGCTCAGCTACGTGTGGGATCGCGAGACCTGGAACGCTGGAGGCGATGGCTGTGATGCACAATACCCATCCGCAACTCCGGATCCGATTGCCGGTATTGACGAGGATGACGAAATTGTCTTTATGGCATCTGACGCTGGCGAAATAAGCCCGTCTCCCAGCTTTCCGGCTGACTGGAAAGCTGTACAGATGATTTCGCTGGCTGACCCCCTGCAAGCGACTGCCACTGATCCGGCTGACCCACAGCGCGTTGTCTATCTGGTACAAAAAGACGGCGGCTCTTCCTTTAGCAGCGCCAATGGCTATGTGAACTACCAGCGCGCAGCCAATGCCGATGAGTGGATCGACCGCCATATCTTTAGCGATAACGACCCGAAAAAACTTGGCAGCAGTAACCGAGGGTACGGCCCCAACCGCACTGGCACCATCTGCGTATCCAGCCTCGACAAATATCACGGCGACGCAGGGCAATGCCAGTTCAACGGAAACGTTTATGTCTGCCCTTCAACAGACCGCTTTCCGAGAGACGGTGTGGTGGTCAGTTCCGATACCTACCGCTGGGAAGCCACTGGCCGCTGGATGGTGCGCGATATCCGTATCAAGCAGCCTTCGGCCAGTGATCCGGATGAAAGCTACTGGCAATCGCGTCCCGATCTGATCGACCGATGGAAAGGCCGCGCATTCCAGCAAAGCCCCGACTCGGTGGTTTCACTGGTCGGCTTTGAAGACGAACAGGTGAATTGGGAAGCCAACTCCACGATTCTTGGCGAGCGTGCCGGACCGGTACGTGCCATCCGCGAAGTGTGGGGCGCCGATTCCGGCACCAATGTAACCAAAACGGAAACCTTCTATCGCGATGCGATTACGTATCGCTACCGCGTGCGGGTACACCCCATTCCGCCCGACGGTCTGTACACCTCCTGGGACTACAACCGCAGTGCCATGGTGCCAGTTCCGGGTGAAAACGTAGAGGAAGGTCGCTACTTCACGGTGTTGCGCCCGCAGGGCGTACCGATTGACGGTATCAACGACGAGTTCGGCCAGATTGACAGCCTGTTTGGCTCGCCGGCCTTCTTTGATGCGCCTGATCCCACCTTTAACTTGGCGCTCGGTTTTGAAAACTGGGAACAGGTTTCAGGCAAGGGCGACAGCGGCTCACTGGTGTATATCTTTGAGTTGAAAAACGCTCAAGCTTTGGCCAACCCCTTGATCGTGCCCTACTACAGAGATGACGCCTGCCTCGATGACGGCACCGGCGATGATCCGGTGGCCCGGCCGTGGCCCGGTGAAACCTCTACCGACTCACGGGTAATCAGCGGCTACGAACAGGCTAACGACGGTACGCCCTATGAGCAGTTGCGCTGTGACCAACGCCAAGGGGCTTTTGGCGCACACGGCATTCACTACTTCTTTACTCACGATAGTGACAACGCTTTTTCCCCTGCGCCAGTCACAGAGATTGATGGTCAGCAATGGCAGTTTATGGTGCCAACAGATACGCCGCACAATGTTGCTGAGCCCTACGCAAATACTGTGCGATCAAGGCTCATCCCAGTTGCCACGCCACTGATCGCACCGACTAATTAGTCGGCGTATCGCACAATATTGAGGAGAAGCCCTGCCAGAGAGCGCACTAACCGCGCTCTCTGGCTCAAGCATTTTTCAAAGTAGAATGGGTTTCAGCTACTACAGAGAACACCGGACTAACCCCAGATCAATAACCGGCTGAGCATCTTGTATGTCCACCGCAATATCACAGGCTCTACCATCTACGCTGAATTCAATTAGAGGGGAGTCTGTGGCCAGATCTACAGCAAAAAACCCATTATTTTCAGCAACATCAGAACCCCGACTGGTTTTCACGATCACCCGCGTATCTTCGGCTTTACCCTCAAAGCTAACCTGCCCAAACACAGGCAGCACCCGAATACCGACCCACTCCAGGACCGGAACATGCCCTGGATACAAAACAACCTGTTTTTCCGTGGAATCGTATTCAAGCGCCGCACCTGACCTGGAAGAAACACTAACGTTATACACCCGGTACGGTTGCAGTGGGATAAACTGAACACCGCCTGACGTCGTTACGATATGGCGCGCTCCATCGACAGTAATAACGACAGGTGACTGATGCTCAGATGGCAGCGAGACCAAGATACCAGAGCCCAAATCCGCTCCATCAAACATTCTGACCCCAGCTTTAGATACGTTAAAAGCTGTATTGAAAATACCGGAATAGGCTGTAGTCGTATTTTCACCAGAGCTGACATTCAGCGACGACACATGCCTAAAGCGCTCGTGCGAAAGATCAATATCAGCACCCAGGTTTTTTCGTTCACCCCGCTGCTCTAATTGTGCAGCGTAGCGAAGTGAGTCCATGGTCTTGAATGAATCCCGCCGACCTGACAGCCCTACAGCATGTTGAAACTCGTCGTCCTCGCGATCACGCCAACCGGCGCGCGCCCAATAGGCACCAGAGTTGCCGGAAAATGTGAGGGTAACGGAAACACTTGCACTTAACTTGCTTCTTTCATCATAGGCAAGCGACGACGACACGGAGAGCGCGGAATCTCGCCCTATTCGCTTGGATATATAGGCTGAAAGACTACTGTAAATTGTGTCATCGAGGTCTGATTCAAGCTTTCTGACATTGGCTTGTAACGACAGGGATTGAAAATGGTAGCCATACCGCACCCCATATTCTCTCGCCCTGATATTAAATCGTCGAAATTCGGGCAACTCGCTGCTTGCTCCCGGATCACCTTGCGTCCAGGTGAGGCCATAGGAGCCATAAAGAGTTCGATAAGACGAATTCAATGCAAACGCTCTATAACCATCGTCGGCCTGCAAGAGCGAAACATCACCGACCATATTTTTGCGCAACCAGCGGTGCGACATCTGGAACGAGCGCCAATAGTGATTGGAGAGGTATTCAGCTTCTAGGTAATTGGCATCATTCAATCGAAACCCATAGCCCCAGCGCAGAAATTCGGAACCCTCGACACTGGCGAATTGATTGACGTCAGTAATGAGCCCCGCATCCATCCGGAACACAGATTCGCCAACCGGAGGCAGAGTTGACGATTTTGAGAAGAAGCGAGTGTCTTCCTGAACGACCACATCGTCTACGAATATTTTCACATGGATGTCGTAGGCGCCCACAGGCAAATCAGACACATCAAGGCTATTATTTCCAGTGGGATAATATTTGACACTGAGCAGCCTTCCGTCACGATAGATTTCGACGCGCGAGCGCTGCGGCATAAAGTATTCGAGCTGCGTCGCCCCTACCTGCTCAAGATCAAGCCTGAGATCATTGGTTGTCTGTAGCCCGGCACCATATATCAGGCGGCCCGGCGTTAAACTATTACCCGGCAGTTCGTAGCGACCAAACAAAAATCGTTCTCTTTTTCGATCACTTGAAAAATAAACACTACGGGCATAATAGCTCTCGGAATCGGTTTTTCCGAGCTGTGCAACTAAACGTTTGTCGCCGCTACTAAACACCTGATCCATAAAAAGATTGTATGAAGAGAGATGCCCCTGACTCTGATCGATGTAGGAATACAGAGCGCTGACACGGGACAAATACGATGGAGTACCGGAGTAACCCGGCAGATAGTCATCCAATTCAACGTCATGGACCGGTAACAGAGAGGGGGCAATAAAAACCTGCACCGCAAACAGCTCGCTATCAAAGGTAAAAATAATCTTTTCCGCACTCTGCTCAAAGCAGCGGCTGATATTTCCTGCATTGCAGGCGTTTGGTGACAGATAGCGAATCGGGCGTGACAAGTACTCCCTGATATAGGCTCTATCGAGAGTCTCCGGTAACTTCTGCTCAAGCAACTCGGCATCAAACAACGTTATCTGCTGTTCGTCATACTCAGCTAATACCGACTCCACAAACTGCTCACCGTAGAATACGTCGAGGTAGACAACTTCTTGGGCGGAAACACAGGGCGGTAACGCTGAGAAAATGGGAAGGATTATAGAAAGCAGGCTGCGCGACTTATTCGACAGCGATAAGAATTTCCAAAACGTCGCTATAGGCCCCTGCTTTCGCGGCGTCAAGATCTGCCTCAGCCACCAGGACCTTGAGGAAGGGGCGCTCGGAAGCTTCGGTACCATTACTGCAATCGGCTGAACGGGAGGACGTGGACTGCCCCGCCAGCGATTGACCACTGACAAGCTCTTGATAACCCGCGCCACTATTCCAGTGCACGCTGTAATCCAGCATGCGGTTATTCGCACCCAGCATGCTGAATCGACTGCCGCCTTCAGTGGTAGTTGCAGTAATGTTATAGCCACCTGTACTAGACCAAACACAAACAGCCTGCTCCCCGGACATTGGGCCGGCACCGGACCAGTTTCCCAACACAAACGGCTCAATCTGCGTCACGAGCACCTGTGCGGGGATACTAATACTGACAGTCGTTGTTGCTGTGGCAGAATTCGTCTGGGCCAAGCCATTCGGAACACTCAACACCACCAACATCACGAACCATAGGCTGATCAGCCTTCGGACCACCATTTACCACTTACCTTGCGTCTAGGGTTATATCCATAAAACCAACGCAGCACCGGCAAGTCAAGCGCTGGGCGACTCAAATAAAGGCGTTCAAAGCGATGGGGGCAGGCGCGGATACACGCCTGCCCGTTATGACGCTTACTCTGGTGAAACGGTGATATTCAGTTCAGCAGAATAGTTACCTACTCGCGCTGCGTAGAGGTCACTAGCGGCAATGGACACACCAATGGTGGTATTGGTGCAGTTTTTATTCGTCGCCGTGGTAACCAGACCCGTTAGATCCGTGTTGTAAGTCACCGATTGCGCCGTATTGGACTCATCGGTCCAGGTTAACGAGAACGGCAGCGGCGCCAAGGTGAGATCTTCGTGGCCGGTAGCAGCCGTGGCCTCCAGGTCGAATTCAGTAGTTCCCGATGCCGACGTATTGTCAGTGATTTTAACCTTGTAACCTTCCGTAGATGACCATACACAGAAAGACGCACTGGTTTCACTGATATCACTTTCGCTGGCATTCCAGCCGTCCAATGCGGTATCCAGATTTACCTCTGTCAGACCGGCAATCTGAACCTTCTCTTTGACAGTGCCCTTAACATCGACCTTGCCATTGGAAGTAGCGCCTTTACTGCCGTCGGTAGTAGCTGCGAATGAAGTGCCGCAGATAGCGACAAGAGAAATAGACAGAATAGAACGGGAAAAATGCTTGGAAGCACTCATCAACACAACCCCTTAATTGTAGTCCTGCATCATGCAATGACACGTTTATTAGAAGTTGAGTAAAATGTAGTGGCCGCCATACATGGTAGAGCTTACTCGGTACCCTACCCCCTCTCCTTAAGGAGCACGGGAAAATTAGCACTACAAAATCACACTGTCAATACTTTGTGTCATAGCAATTACTAAACTGAATCCGCCCCCCAGATACGATCTTGGGTGCTATGATGCGTACAACGATAATAGATACCGCAATAATCCATGCATCTGAAAAATATCCCCCTCTATCTACTTCTTTGCTCATTGACCATGCTTTCTGCGCCACCACTCAATGCAGAAATCACGCTGGACCAGAGCGTCATCGACGTGATCGCCGGGTCTACACGCAGAGCGGATTTCCACGTCTACAACCGCGGTGATTCCACACAGTCAGTTCAAATTGAAGTATACAAAGTCTTGTTCCCGGGACAGCCGGAAGAGCAACGGGTAACACTCAGCAACCCGAGAGAAATGGGAATGATCGCCACCCCGCGGCAATTTGATGTTGAGCCACAGGGGCGGCGCAAAGTGCGCCTGTCGTTTTTGGGCATTCCAGAAGATACCGATGCAATCTATCGCGTTGTGGTAAAACCGCGCCAGATAGCAACGCCAAAGGACGATCAAAAAGCCCCGATTGTTTCCATTGTGTTCAATTACGAGGTTCTGGCTGTTTACCGTCCACCGTCTCCCGTTAGCGCGCTCGAATTTTCCCACACTAACAATGGTTTGACGTTTACCAATACCGGCAACAGTAACTTTTTGCTCTATGTTGGCAGGGAATGTCGCTCCAAGCAGGCACCGGACTGCAAGGTGTTGCCAACTAAACGCATCTACGCTGGCGCTTCACATACCTATATGATTGATGACGACACGCGGCACGTATCCTTTCTGGTAAAAGATCATCAGGAGCCACGCGCAATTACCCTCTGCGGAAACCCCTTAACCTACTGCGATTAAAGCGGCTCAATCATGCTGGCGATATCCTGTCGCTGAATTCTCTGCGCCAGAAAGTCAGCCAACTCTTCGCTGCGCTGTGCCACCAGCCGCCAGTCGCGAAATCGGCCGGCATCGTCATTGCGGTAGCCTTCGAAATCTTTTCGATCAGGAATTTTACGGTTTGGTAGTGTGGCTATCCACTCATCTGAGGGGTGAATCACCAGTGTATTTTCAAGGAAGCGGGGTTTACGCCAGGGGACAAATTTATCCAGCCAACCGGGAATCAGCAGCTTCGAAAAATGCGGCATCAACACAATACCGCTATTACTCAATGGTAGGTCCATGTGGTAATCCACCATACCGCCATCGCGGTAATTGCCAGACTGCCCCTGTACCTTTACCGCCTCCATCACAAAGGGAATGGAACCACTAGCGAGCAAGGCAGACGGCAGATTGGCAGCGGTCAGCTCTGGCAACTGTGTACTGAAACCGGGAAACGCAGCTAGAGATAAGACACCCTCTCGCGGATCTGCAAACACATGCCGCTCAAGAAAAGCGCCAAGCAAAGGGCGGCGCAGCGTATTGAGCGCCATTGCAGCGCCAAACCCTATCCCCATCGGCACTACTGCATCTTTGCCCGTCCAACCTCTACAGAGAGCCGTTACGATGTGCAGCCGCGCCCAAGGATGCTCGAGAATGTCACTGACACCCGTTGCACCTAACAGGTCTGACACCAGACGGGTCGCAGTCTGAGTAACCTGCCGGTAGCTTAGTTTACCCACGTAGGCCTGCTCAATGTAGAGATTTTCCAAGCGATCGATAGCAGCTTTCGGATTGCTCTGCGCGAGCGCCGCAAACCGCCAGCTACCAATGGATGCGCCCACCATCGGTAGCGGGGCCTTCCTCTCACCAAGCCAATCGGCAAGCATACGATCGATACCAGCCAGCACCAGCCATTTGGGTCCGCCGGCAGCGCCAGCCAATGCAGCTATATCCTGCAAGTGCAGACCATTCTGCTCGATAAAACGGCGCGCCTTCGGGCCCGCCCTAAAGCGAAGGGGAGAACTCACTACAGCTATTGCTCCAGGATTTTCCGCTCTGTGTCGAGGTCGCGATTAACGGCGTCGAATTCGGTAAATTTGTTAGGGTAGCGCGCACGCAATTTTTCGATATTTACTCTCATTGCGTGCTCAAAGCTGGCTTTATCACCAACGTCCACTTTGAGTTCATCCATAAGAATAGCGATATACCAGAACACATCACCAATCTCTTCAACCAGATTCACTTTATCCAGTGGCGTGCCATAAAAGATATGACGCTTAACCGCATCAGTCAGCTCACCGGTTTCAGTCTGCAGCCCCATCAGCGCATGAAGAATGCGCAAATTAACACGAGATAACTGCTCTTCACTGGGTTGCGATTCTGTTTGCAGCGCCTGCTGTATATATTCATCACCTTTCATTAAACGGTCTCCTGATAGTTTTCACTGATAATGGGGTCGGGTTTGCGCACTCGGGCGAAAAAGGTATAAAGCACTGGCACAGCAAACAGCGTAAACACGGTACCTATCGACATTCCTGCCGTGATGACCAGACCGATACTATAGCGGCTTTCTGCACCCGCACCGGTCGCAGTCAGCAGCGGCAGCACGCCAAACACCATCGCGGCGGTCGTCATGAGAATGGGACGCAAGCGCACTGCTGCAGCGCGCTTTGCGGCTTCACGAATACTCAAACCTTCGGATTCCTGCAGATTATTGGCAAAGTCGACTATAAGTATGCCGTGCTTACTGATCAGCCCTATCAATGTAATCAAGCCAATCTGGCTGTAGATATTCATGGTGGACAGACCAACGGCGAGCGGAATCAATGCGCCGCATATCGACATGGGCACACTGATGAGCACGATAATCGGATCCCTGAAACTCTCAAACTGGGCTGCCAGTACCAAGTAGATCAGGAGTACAGAGAACCCGAAGGTGGCAACCAGTACATTGCCCTCGTCCAGAAATTGGCGCGATTGCCCCATGTAATCATGGCTGAATCCATCCGGCAATACCCGTCCGGACAGCTCATCAAAGTAATCGACCGCCTGCCCCATGCTCACACCGGGTGCCAGCATTGCGCCAATATAAGTCGCATTCAATTGTTGAAACTGACTTAGCTTGTTAGGCGACGCCCGGAGCGTTGTAGTAACAAAAGTTGAAAGCGGCACCATAGTGCCATTGGCCGCAGGCACATAGTAATTGTTCATCGCTTCCGGATTCAGTCGGAACTGGGTATCTGCCTGAGCAATGACCTTGTAACTGCGTTCTTCCACACTGAATCGACCACTGTTAGCTTCTCCCAAATAGGTAGATAGCGTCTGCCCTATGGCCTCCATTGAAACACCCATTTCGCCGGCAATGGATCGATCGATGCTGAGCACGAGCTCGGGCTTGTTAAACTTCAGATCTTGACTAACGTAGGTAAACAAACCACTGGCCTGCGCTTCTTCACGTATCCTATTGGCAACTTGAAACAGCAACTCATCAGACAGCGTAGAAGTGAGCACGTATTGCATGGGCAGACCGCTGGCGGCGCCAGGCAAGGGTGGGAAGTTGTATGTATAAAGCTGCAGACCTGTGACCTTATTGAGATCGGCAAGCAGCGAATCCTGAATTTCCTTGGCGCTGCGCTCACGATTTTCCCATTCCGACAGCAGCACCAACGAAAAGACACTGGAATCAGACACCCAGAAGAAGCTGCGCTCCCGCTCCGGTATCGCCGCGATTGGCTTCTCCGCCTGCGCGACGTATTTTTCCATGTAGTCAGCATTGGCATCGATGGGGCCAACACCGGTAACAACCACAACGCCATCATCCTCCTGAGGTGCCAATTCCTGAGCAATGGAGTCGTAAAGAAAGTAAATACAGGCGAGGATAATTCCGCAGAACATCACTGTGAGCCAGCGCATTTTAATGGCTTCATCCAGCGCTCGCAGGTAGAGCTGAGTCAGACCATCGAGCACCGAATTAACCCCACGAGCAAAGCGTCCCACTTCAAGTTGCTCTGGCAACATCCGCGAGCACATCATGGGCGACAGGGTAAGTGCCACCACGCCCGACACGACAACAGCCGCTGCCAGCGTAAACGCAAACTCGGTAAACAACGCCCCCGTGAGCCCTTCCAGAAAACCTACAGGTCCGTATACGGCCGCGAGCGTAAAGGTCATGGCTATAACCGGAAAAGCGATTTCGCGCGCACCTTTAAGGGACGCCTGATAGCGCGACTCCCCCTCTTCCATATGGCGCTGAATATTTTCCAGCACCACTATCGCATCGTCGACCACCAGCCCAATCGCCAACACCATCGCGAGCAAGGTCAGCAGATTGAGGGAGAAACCCATCATCAACATCAACACCATCACGCCGATCAGCGATAGCGGAATCGTGACCACAGGTACCAACACGGAGCGCAAGTTACCCAAGAAAATCAGGATAACCAGCACCACGATGGCGCTGGCTTCCACTAGGGTTTTCAACACTTCATTAATCGAGCGCTCAATAGATACCGTGGTATCAAAAACCACTTCCATTTTCAGCTCTGGCGGCAACTGCTTTTCCAGTTGAGGCAAGGCCTGACGAACATTCTCTGCCACTTCAACCGGGTTCGCCGCAGCCGCAGCCGTGGTCTGAAGAAAGACAGTACGCTTGCCACCGTAGCGAATCACATCCCGGTAGTGCTCAGCGCCGAGCTCTACTCGTGCAATATCACGCAAGCGGATCAATGTCTGACCATCGCCACGAATGACAATATCGTTAAACTCTTCCACCGTATTTAGGTCGGTATCGGCTGTCACAGAAATACGGACAAACTCACCTTCAATTTTTCCCGCTGCGCTCTGGTAATTGTTGCGCGCCAGCGCACTTTCTACGTCTTGGGTGGAGATACCCAGAGACGCCATACGATCACTGTCCAACCAGATACGCATGGCAAAGGTTCGCTTACCGCGAATTTGAGCCCTACTGACACCTTCAATCGTGGTAATTTCCGGCAACACGACCTTGCTCAAATAATCGGTAATCTGCTCCTGACTCATTACATCACTAACAAAACTGATGTACTGCAGAATATCGCCTGTGGCGCCTTCCATTTTTTCGACCAGCGGGTTCTCTGACTCCCTAGGCAGCTCACTTTTAACCTTGTTGATCTTGGCGCTCACCTCAAGAAAAGCTGAGTCCACATCGTAGTCCGGCAACAGGAAAGCCGTAACGGTAGAGGTGCCGTCAGTGCTCGTGGCTGTCAAATAGGAAATCCCCTGGGCAGAACTCAAGGCCGAGAGGACTGGGGTTGTTACAAATCCTTTCATCAACGATGCTGAGGCACCAGGATAAACCGTGGTAACGTTGATTGCCGGGTAGGTTATTTCCGGGTACTGCCTCACCTGCAAACTGGTAAAAGCCTTCATACCCGACACCAGCAGTAACAGGCTGAGTACGGTTGCCAGCACCGGACGGCGAATAAAGATATCGGTAAAATTCATAGGCCGTCTTCTGATCCGGGAGCGATAACTTCTACGCGCGTGCCATTATTCAATTTGAGCTGCCCGGCGGTAACCACCAATTCACCCGCCGCGACACCTTCTTCTATGGCCACACGGTCACCTTGACGGGCACCAAGCTTAACGTAACGTCTGCTGACCACCAGCCCTCGTTCAGGAGGAGTCTCCATCTTATGAATGCTGGACAGATCAATCGTCATCCCCAACAGCTCTATGGTGGTGTCTGGCTTTTTCAGGTTGAGCTCTTGTTCCGATACGACAAACACCGAATCGCCATACAGTGAATAGCTGACCGAGGTTTGCGGCACCGTGGTAACTGACTTCTGTTCGTCCAGCACCACATTGACGTTGGCAAACATACCAGGCACAACCGTTCCCAAATCATTGAGGAAACTCCCCTGCACCTGAATGTTGCGGGTGGTTTCATCGACCTTCGCATCGATGGATGAAATCGCAGCTTCAAAAACGCGGCGCCCAAAGGCAGTTACGGTAAAACGCAGCTTTTGGCCGACAAACAGTTTTGGCGTGTAGTATTCAGGCACATTGAAGTTGATCAATAGTTCGTCAAGTGCTTGAAGGGTAACAATCTTGTCGCCGCTGTTGACGAATTCACCCACATTTACCTGGCGAATCCCCAACCGGCCAGCAAAAGGCGCCTTGATTTTTTTCTGAGCAATGATGGCTTGTGTGCGCTCTACCTGGGCTTTCATATCCGCCAGCTGGGCTTCGACCTTGTCGAACGCTGTACGGGAAATGGCATTGCTTCGCATCAGCCGCGAATCACGATCGTAATTTATCTTCGCCAGACGATATTGCGCTTTAAAGCTTTTCAGGTTTGCCTGTTCAACGTCATCGTCAAGCTGAATGAGAACGTCACCCTCTTCGACATTCTGACCCGACGCAAAATAGATTTCTTTTACGAGCCCGCCGACCTCGGTGGTAATGTCTACGCCATTCACGGCTTTCACCGTACCCACGGCAGACAATGTGGTGTCCCAGTGATCGTCCCTTGCGGGCTCGGCCTCTACACCAACAGGTGGTGGTATGTAGGCCGCCACAAAACTGTCAACCATTCGATCGCGAAATTCAATCCAACCAAACACGGCTCCAAACACAATGCTCAGGGTAAGCAGTGTGATGGCTGTGTACATAAATTTTTTCATGGGGCTACCCGGTTAATTTCGCGATGCCTGAGGCACTGTTTGCGCTGAAAAACTACAGCGTTTGCGGTTTAAAGGTTTTGTTCCACCAATGCCACAAGGTCTTCGTGGTGAGTCTTGGTTTTGAACTTGTCGAGAATATATTTTAACCGGCCATCTTTGCCGATAATAAAAGTGGTTCTGACCGTACCCATATTTTCCTTGCCCATAAACTTCTTGAGTTGCCAGCAGCCATATTTATCAATGACGGCATGATCCTCGTCGGACAAAAGTGTAAAGTTCAGGTCGTATTTCTCTTGAAACTTTTTGAGTTTGGCTACGGGGTCAAAACTTACTCCCAACACAACACAATCGCGCTTGGCCAGCTCGGCTTCGGTGTCACGCAGACCGCAAGCTTGCGTGGTACAACCCGGTGTCATAGCGCGCGGATAAAAATACAAAACGACATTTTTTTTATCACGAAAATCTTTCAATGAAACCTTATTGCCATCCTGATCTTTCAGGCTAAAGGCAGGGGCCAGATTGCCAACTTTGGGAAATGTCATCGTATGCTCCGTTAGTCTTGTTCATTGGGAAGAGATTCAAGCTCTTCATCTTCTGAAGTATATTTACGCGGGAGGCTGCGCTTAACCTTGGCACCTAACTTTTCCAATTTCTCCACACGTCTGACCAGATTGCCTCGCCCTCGGCTGATACGATCCAGCGTTTTTTCGTAGGCTTCACGACTCCGGTCCAGAAACTTGCCGACATCTTCCAGTGAGCTCAGCATTAAAACAAACTGGTCGTGCAACCCGCCCGCCTCTCTGGCAATGGTCTCAGCATTGCGATTCTGGTGTTCATGACGCCAGATACTCTGTACTGTGCGCAGGGTGGCCAGCAGGGTTGTCGGGCTAACAACGATAATATTTTTCTCATAGGCGACTCGGAACAGCTCAGGGTCGCTATCAAATGCCGCCATAAAGGCCGACTCAATCGGAACAAATATCAATACAAAGTCCAGCGTATTGATGCCTTCTATATGCTCGTAGGATTTCAGGCTAAGGCCATCAATATGCTGCTTTAGTGAGCGAACATGAGCTTGCAGTGCCGCCTTTTTCTCCGCCTCTTCCTCTGCTCTCACATACTGTTCATAGGCAACCAGTGAAACCTTGGCGTCGATCACGATATCCTTGTCATCAGGCAAGTGCACCACTACGTCAGGCTGCAGGCGGCGACCATCCTGCTCGGTAAAACTGGCCTGAGTTTCATACTCATGACCTTTGCGCAAACCAGATTCTTCCAGCACCCGCTCCAGGATCACCTCACCCCAATTGCCGCGAGCCTTGCTATCTCCCTTGAGCGCCCTGGTAAGGTTGAGCGCTTCCTGGCTCATACGCTGGTTCACTTGTTGCAACTGATTGATTTGTTCTTTGAGTGAGCTCCGATCTCGCGTTTCCCGGTCGTAGATATCATCTACCCGAGTGCGAAATTCCTTAATCTGATCCCGAAAGGGCGTCAACAGCGACTCCAGCGTTTGCCGACTGGATTCGTTAAAACTTTTCTGCTTGTGGTCGAAGATGGTGTCGGAGAGCTGTTTAAACTGCGAGGTCAGCTGATCGCGGGCGCTATTGAGCACCTGCATTTTTTCCTCGTGCACTTTCGCCTGCTCTTCCAAACGTGTCGTCAGCCGGGCATTTTCATTGGTTTGTTCCAGAATTTCCTGGCGCGCCTGAGTGAGCTCGCTGCTTAATCTCTGGCTTTGGGCAACGGCGGCTTCAAGCTTCACAGAATACGCGCTGGCATCAATTCTGGCAGCCTGTACCTCTGAATCTGACTGGCGCCGGCGTCTTAAGTCGCCTATTAACACACCGAGCAGCAATCCGAAAATCAATGCTGCTACCAGCATGGCTATTGTCTGTGTTGTCATAGTATCCCTACGCTGAACACCTTGGTTATTTGGTAGTTATTACCGCACGCACGCTGCGAATGCAGATAACCGTGGCGCGCGGGGGCTAGCGCTTGTTCCACCCGGTATGTTCGGCCCACAATGGCCCCGGTTGATCTATACGCACGGGATATTGACCGGTTTTCCGATCTTCCAGATATTCCATCAGTAGATCTGTGACCACGGGAAAAGCCAGCTCGGACCAGGGAATTTCATCCTCATCAAACAAGCGCACTTCCAAACTTTCCGGGCCGGCATCAAAGGCGCCATTTTTTAGCGTGCCACGATAAAATACATACACCTGGTTAATTCGGGGAATATCAAACAGCCGGTAAAGCGTCTCGCCCTGCACTTCGGCACAAGCCTCTTCCTGTGACTCACGCAGAGCACCCTGCAACATAGTTTCACCGTTTTCCATAAAGCCGGCGGGAATGGTCCAGAAATTCTTACGGGGCTCAATGGCGCGACGACAGAGCAGAATCTTATCGCCTTCGGTTATCAGGCAACCTACAACGACACGTGGATTCTGGTAGTGGATAGTATCGCAGTGATCACAAATATAGCGCAGCCGGTCGTCCCCTTCAGGAACCCTCTGCGCAACTGGTTTACCGCATTCACTGCAATAATTCATCAGCGCAACTCGCGATATTTCCCGGAAAAGAATACCAGTGGCTTGGTCTCAAAACTGTTGAGCATGGCCTGTACTTTGCCAACAAGAATCACATGGTCCCCACCTTCGTATCGCTGCCAGATATCACACTCAAAGGTAGTCAGTGCGCCTTTAATCACAGGTGTTCCGTGGCGACCCATCGTGTAGTGTTCTTTCTGCAAGGTGTGGTCGCCTTTCTTCGCATAGAAGTTCGAAAGCTGCATCTGGTCTTCAGCCAATATGTTCACCGCATACTTTTTGGCTTTGGCAAATGCTTCAAAACACTCTGAATCATTTTGCAGACTCCACAGCACCAGGGCCGGATCTAACGACACAGAGGCAAAGGAGTTGACCGTCATACCAAATGGCTCATATCCGTCCGGATTGGCAGTAATTACGCACACTCCGGTGGGAAAGCGCCCCAGCGCATTGCGAAACTCTCGGCTGTCTAGACTCATGCTTATTCCTTATAATCAGGCAGGGTAAAACTCAGCATTATACACCGCTGCCTTTTTAAATTAATGCTCTGCGAGGCCGATGGCCCCGCAGAATGTGGCCGTAGAGGCCACCCAAATCAAGTAGACTGCCAGCGATCCGCCGCGCTGTCGTCACTGCTGCGTGCGTCTACCCAGAACTCGCCCTGCGCGGTAATTTCCTTCTTCCAGAACGGCGCTCGTGTTTTCAGGAAATCCATGATGAATTCACAGGCCTGGAACGCCTCGCCGCGATGCGATGCCGCAGTCACCACGAGCACGATCTGATCCCCCGGTTTGAAGAGCCCTACACGGTGAATGACGGTAATAGCCTCCAGCGACCAGCGCTCACTTGCCTGCTGCGCAATGGCTGCCAGTGCCTTTTCAGTCATCCCCGGGTAGTGCTCGAGATGCATTGCCTCCACCGCTCTCCCGTCATTGTTGCTGCGCATTACGCCAACAAAATTGACGACCCCTCCAATGGTATCCGCCATCGCAAGCACGCGCTGGACTTCAACGCCTACGTCAAAGTCTGCTTCACCGACGCGAATTAGCGGCTCCACAGCTACCCCCCCGTCACCGGCGGATAAAACGCAACCTCGTCACCAGGTTGAACAACCTCATGCGGTGCTGCGACCGCCTGATTCACCGCCGCGATCACATTTTGCGCGCACAGGTCGGGCTCCCACTCTGGGTGCCTGGCAATTATCTGGTCACGTAAATCCTTTAACGAGAGCGCCTCCTGAACGGGCCACTCGAGAGAGCCGCAGCCTAAACTTTCGCGCAATTTGGCGAAAAACAATACCTTTATCATGGCGCTGCCTGCCAATGGCCCGAACGGCCGCCGAGCTTTTCCAGCAATCTGACGTCGCCGATCACCATTCCCTTATCAACTGCCTTGCACATATCATAAATAGTCAGTGCCGCCACCGAAGCGGCTGTCAGCGCTTCCATCTCCACACCGGTCTGCCCGGCGAGCTTGCATACCGCCTCTATGCGAACGCAATTTTCCTCTGGCACGGGTGACAGCTCCACTTTAATTGAGCTAAGCATCAGTGGGTGGCAAAGCGGAATAAGGTCTGCACATTTCTTGGCGGCCTGAATACCGGCGATTCTTGCAACGGTGAGAACATCGCCCTTCTTATGCGCTCCCTTTACAATCATGCTCAGGGTTTCAGGCTGCATGGATACCGTGGCTGTCGCTCGGGCTTCACGCTGGGTAACCGCCTTGTCGGTAACATCGACCATCTGGGCATTACCCTTGGCATCTATATGCGTCAGTTGATCACCCATGGCTCACCCAAATCGCGAATCTGAAACAAAGGGGTTGGTGCGCCGCTCCTGACCAAAGGTAGAGGTGGGACCATGCCCGGGAATAAAGGTTACGTCATCGCCTAGTGGCCAGAGCTTATCCTGAATGGAGCTTATCAGTGTATCGTGATCACCCATCGGAAAGTCCGTGCGCCCAATCGAGCCTTGAAACAACACGTCGCCCACGATGGCCAGACGAATCCCCTCGTGAAAGAAGATGACATGCCCCGGCGTATGGCCGGGACAGTGGCGAACCTTGAGGGTCTGCTCACCGACAGTTACCGTGTCACCCTCTGCCAGCCACTGATCCGGCACAAAAGCCTCGGCGCGGGGAAAGCCTGCCATCTGGCACCATTCGGGAAGCTTGTCGATCCAGAAGCTGTCTTCTTTATGCGGCCCAACAATGGGTACGCCATACTCTTGGCGCATATCATCGGCCGCTGCGCAATGGTCCATATGCCCGTGGGTTAGCAAGACCTTTTCCAAGGTTCCGCCAAGCTGCTCCAAGCCCTGCTTGATGCGTTCCACGTCACCACCGGGATCAACGACCGCAGCCTTGCCTGTCTGTTCGCACACCAGAATACTGCAATTCTGTTGGTAGGCCGTGACCGGCACAATCGCACATTTCAACATCGTAAAACACCTTCAAATCAAGCCCCCAGCTTACCACAGCACCGCTTGGCGGGCAGCCGCATTGGCGAAACATGAAACGCATATTGCCATTTTGGCCGCATTTCTATAGAGTAGCGGCCCTTCTCGGGAAGGCTGTAAACAACTGGTTCTCAGCGCCGGAGCAAGGGAGCCCGAAAGGGCGATAACGAGCGCGCAGGCGTGCGAATTTGGAGCTCGTAAAAAAACCGCATAGTACGCTGATGTTTCATCTGGTGAGGTGTCCGAGTGGCTGAAGGAGCACGCCTGGAAAGTGTGTAAACGGCAACGTTTCGAGGGTTCGAATCCCTCCCTCACCGCCATAAACTAAAACGCCCGGCAGTTGCCGGGCGTTTTAGTTTATGGCCTACAAATATTCGCCTGAGTTAATTTTTTCTCAGCATCGACGCAAAATCCGCCTGGCGGTTCCGCCGACCACCCACCCGAAAACTTGGGCCACTGCGATCCCTGTACATAATATACCCAAGCACCAGCGACATGCCGAGCGCCAACCAGCCCATCGAACGGAAGAGATAAGCAGGGGTAGTCAGATCTGCCAACACCGGTGGTACGGAAGCCGTCACCGGCAAATTTTCCAGCGACAGCTGCTGCCCAGCAACGAGCTGACTCTGCTGCTCAATCAATGCCAGCGCTTCAACCAACTGCCGCTCCAGCTCTGCAACTCGCTGCTCATTTAAAACAACCTGTGATTCGATAGCATCACGTTCGGCGACCGGCGACACACTGAGTTCCGGCGCACCCTCATCCATGCTCGGGACCGGTTCGACGGGCAGCGAAGCCTCGACCAATAACTGCTCGCCGGCTAACACTTCCGATGCACCTAATTCAGCTACTAACGACGACTTTGTGTCGACGACTGATTCCGAGCCCTTCTCTAGTGCGGGTGCAGCCGCCGCGTCATTCTCAGCACGGCCAGCAACCTTCTGGTGCTCACCTGCCACCAACCGATAGCCCCCGTCAGCCGTTAACAGAAGTCTGGTGTCTGAGCAGGCTTCTGGCACAGTTAAGAAGTAGGCCTCTTTCAACCGATCAGGCCGCCCTGAAATAAAAGCGCCTGGGTTTTCCTGAAACAGCGCGGCCATCCACTGAGCATGACTGCCCTGGCGTTGATCACTGATATCTTGCGCCAGCTTCCAGAGCGAATCACCTCTCACAACACGGTAACGGCCGCTGTCATAATCTGCCGCTGCCTGCTCTGGCGGCATCCGTGGCTCAGCCCTAACTGGCACTGCCTTTACACTGCTGACATCAGCTGCCACAGCGCCAGAACCTACAACAGGTTTACCGACAGCCTGATTGACGTTGGCAACGTGTTGGGCTGGTTTGGTGGTGTGTATTGCGGGCATATCGAGCAGTACGGTGTATTCGCGGCTCAGATGTCCACTGGGCCACCGCACTTTCAGGGTAAACGCGAGATAGGGCTCCATGACCGGCTCGTTCGAACGCAGTCGTATAGATTGCGTAGCAGGGTCATAGTCGACCTCATACTTGCTGCCCACCATCGCGTCCAGAGGGGAGCCGGAGACTGCGTCATTGAGTGCCGAAAGGGCTATTCGTAGATCATCCCCTGTCATTCCACTGAGATGCTGTACAGGAATACTCAAATCCAGCGGTGAGCCAAAATGAGAACGTACCTGAGCTTCTCCCAGTCCGAGGGCGTGTCCACGCCCCCCCACCATCAGCAGGGCTGCGATCGCTATGTACGTCAGGTAACGCGACATGATTGTGCTCTTGTGGCTTGAATGGTGACTTTAGCGCTAAAAATCACCAGTTACCCTCAAGAGTAGCGCAAGCTACCACTAATTCCTAGGTGTGCCATAGGGCATTCTGGGGTGAATGCCCTAAACGGCCGCATGCGCAGGCGAAAGCAAACCAACTGACTAATCCTTAAATTCGGGCGCCCTGCCCTGTTTTCTGGCCTTGATCGCCTCTTCAAAGTTCTGCGTCGTCATCCGCACAAACAGCTGAGCATGCCCTTCGTGGTTCATGTGCGAATGCCTGCTTCCGGCCTCCAGACCTGCCCACAACATTTGCTTGGTCAACTCCACCCCCAACTGGCTGAAACCAACAATTCTCTCGGCCACCGAATAACACTCATCGAGCAGGGACTCATGTGGGACGGCTTTTGATACCAAACCAATAAGATCGGCCTCTGTCGCATCAACATCCCGGCCGGACAACATAATTTCGAAAGCGCGACTCGACCCTATTGCCCGGGGCAACATATAACTGAGCCCCAGCTCCGCCGCAGTCAGACCATTATTGATGCCAGCCGCGCGAAAATACGCTCTCTCGGAGACGACCCGAATATCCGTAGCCATTGCCAGACAAAAACCACCACCAATGGCTGCGCCGTTAATGGCGCCGATCACCGGCTGATGCATATCCTGCAGCGCCTTCACTACGTCATCGAGAACTTTCATCGCGCGGCGCGCTATACCGGGCATGGTGAGACCATCAAAGATTGACATGTAGCCAGGATCTTCCAGATCGGCACCCGAGCAAAAGCCCTCTCCTGCGCCGGTCAGGATGACAACCCGGGTATCATTGTCAAAGCTGACTTCTTCCAATGCCTCTTTTAGAGGGACCATGACATCGAATGCCATGGCGTTCATTCGCTCAGGGCGATTCAGGGTAATACGGGTGACGTGCGGGCGGGGTTTATCAACTAGAACAAAAGACATGGGATTGGCCTGTTAGTTTTATCGGTGCCGCCATTGAAGACCAGCAAGCACCCGATTTCCATTAACAGGCGTACAGTATTAGTGGTAGAGGTTTACCCGATCGTCGCCGAAAATATTGGCGCCCGGGGCAAGCAGATCCATATAGCGATCAAAATAGAGGAACTGCTTTAGCAACAGGGTAAAAGAACGTGGGAAGCGGATACCATAATCTTTGGCAATAGCACCCAGCTCCGTCATTAAGTTCGTCACCCCATCCGGCTCTGTGCCACCATTACCAAGCAAGTACTCAGGCTCCATCGCATCCAAGCGACTAAACAGGCGCTCTATATCTCGCGCCAAAGCGGCGACATCCACTTCACTGCGTGTGACGCCGATAGCCAGCATCGATTCCGCCATGGCCTGATAATCCTGTTCGTTTACCGCCATGAAGAGCCTGAAGGTCGCCTCCCAAACGCTCGGTTTGATCCGCCCAACCATACCAAAATCAATAAATCCCACTTCGCCAGTTTTCAGCAACATCAAATTGCCACTGTGCAAATCTGCATGAAAGAAGTCGCATTGAGTTAGGCTGGCAAACCAGGTGTTCATGGCATTGAAGAGGCTTTCTGCCGGGTCATGCCCCGAAGCCTTGAGAGCCTCCATGTCCGTCAGCGCCACGCCATAAAATCGCTCCATAGTCAGCACCCGCTCATTACTGGCCTGTAAGTAGGGCTTTGGCACCACCACCATCGAATTGCTGGACTTGGCAAGAAAACGGTCAAATTGGATCAGGTTGTCGGCCTCTTTGACAAAATCACACTCATCGAGCATTGCCTGAAACATCTCCTCGACCAGGTCGGCAATCGAGCCCCTATCCAGATTCGGCACGATCCGCTCAAACAAGCGGGTTACGAGGTATACCGCATTCAGGTCAGTGGTGAGGGTGGCGCGCACACCGGGTTTTTGCACCTTGACCACTACGTCTTCGCCCGTGAGCAGTTTTGCCGCGTGAACCTGGGCAATCGAGGCTGAGGCTAAGGGTTCCGGGCTGACATGGGCAAACACGCGATCCAACGGCTTACCCAGATCCTCCTCAATAATGGCCTTTACCTTACGAAAGGGTATCGCTGGCGTCTGATCCAGGCACTTCTGGAACTCATCCACGTACTCTTTGGGAAAGATAGAGGGTGAGCTGGCGATAAACTGACCAAATTTGATATAGGTCACACCCAAGGTCTCAAACAGCTCTCGCATCTCTGCCGGTGACGGCACACGCCAGTTATAGAGCCATTTCACCGCTTTGGGATAGACGGCAGCGAAGGTTTGCAACATACGCACCGAACCGCGCACCCCTAGCTCCGCGAGTTGCATGGAGCGCCGTCTTTGAGAGTACTTTTGGGGCATAAAAACCGGGTCGTCAGCCATACCTCGTCCCTGATCCTGAACAAAACCGCAATTATACGCGAGCCCTCCCCAAGATGAGAGGGAAAACTGAGCTGCAAGGGCCATATTCACACGATGGAAACATATATTTGCGAGTGTGCCATCTGACAACATCAGTAAGTGGGGCCGCTATGAATCAGCTGATAGACGCTCTACAATGTGGCCACTGTCAATTTATATGTGAATCAGGAATCTATGGTGCAGCTACCGGTGAGAAGACGTAAACAACTCGAAGATCGCATGCGCAATGCCGAGAACTACGAGCAATGGTCTCAGGCCGCCCAGGCTTACGATGAACTGGTTGGACTGGCTCAGTGGCGCAAAATGGACCAAACCCGGCTATACGACCATGTGTCCATCCGATACCGCCTAGACCGCCTGCGCGCGCTGCGCGCCCGCCATGATGACATCGGCCTGCTGTTCACCCTGAATGAGGGCATTCACGGCAATATGGGCGGCATGGGCAAAGCTGCCGTGCACTCCCGCTCCAAATTTGGCACCAAGGTGCTGATAGAGGACTATGTGGATGAAATTGCCAGCGCCCTGACACACATTGCCAACACAGACAACCCAGACATCAGTTTCGAGGACAAGCTCGACTTCTTTAATCGAGCCAGCCAATGCTATGGCCGCTCAGCGCTGATGCTCAGCGGCGGCGGTGCACTGGGCTTCTACCACATAGGCGTGGTCAAAGCCCTGCTGGAAGAAAAGCTACTCCCCCACGTGATTTCCGGCGCCAGCGCCGGCTCACTCGTCGCCGCCGTGCTCGGCACGCACACCGACGACGAGATGGAAAAGTTCATGGACCCCAAGAACCTGGCGTTTGAAGCACAGCAGGAAGCCAGCTGGTTCAATCGCATGTTCCGCGGAGCCCGCGCCAACATCGACATTCACGACCTGCAGAATTTGATAAGCCGTCTGATTCCAGACATGACCTTTGAAGAGGCTTACAAGAAAACGGGACGAGAAATCTGTATCTCGATTGCCCCGGCTGAGCCGCACCAGACCTCGCGTCTGCTAAATGCCATTGCCTCACCCAATGTTTATATCCGCTCGGCTGTACTCGCCTCCTGCGCGGTACCCGGCGTGTACCCACCGGTCAGCCTTCAGGCTAAAAACGTTTACGGTGACAGCCAGCCATACCTGGCCTCACGCAAATGGATCGATGGCTCGATTTCGGATGACCTGCCGGCGAAACGACTGTCACGCATGTACGGCGTGAACCACTTCATCGTCAGCCAGGTTAACCCCGTCGTTCTGCCGTTTATCAGCCGTAAAAAGAAGCGCGGAGGTCTGTCTACCCTACTGACCGGCGTCGGTCGCTCGGCTTTGACCGAAGTACTCGATGCCCAGCGCTTTATATCGCAAAACTATTTACGCGATATGCCTCGCGTCAACATGGCGCTGAACAGTATGCACAGCCTCGCCAAGCAGGAGTATTCGGGTGATATCAATATCGTACCGAGCTTCCGTTTTTACGACTTGCGCAAACTGCTCGCCAAATTGTCGGAAGAGGAGTTATTCGGCCTGATGCGTGAAGGTGAACGGGCAACCTGGCCCAACCTTGAAACCATTCGCACCTGCACCAAAATCAGCACTGTGCTCGATAACATTCTGGAAGATCTTCAAGATCTCGAAGTTGAGGCCGTACGCAAAATCCAGGGGCTGTAACCAGCCCCCAACCTTCGAATTTACGGTTACTTCTTAGGCGTTTTGACGACTACGGTTAGCCGGGACACACATACCAATCGCTGCTGCGCGTCGTGAACCTGAGTTTCCCAGACCTGCGTGGTTCGCCCCATATGCAATGGCTTACAGGTACCTGTAACCACACCCTCCGTCGCCGAGCGCAAATGATTGGCATTCACCTCCAGGCCAACAACCATCGAGCCCGGCGCCGCCGCCAGAAAGCCGCCTACACTTCCCATGGTTTCCGACAGCACGACCGAAGCCCCGCCGTGCAGCAGGCCAAAGGGCTGCCGGGTACGATTATCCACTGGCATGGTGGCCCTCAAGTAATCGTCGCCAATTTCAATAAACTCAATACCCAACACAGTGGCGAGGCTGTCACCCTGCATGCGATTTAGGTCGTCAATTGTTGCCGGCTGCTTCCACACAGACATCACTTCACCTTACACTTCACGCTACAAAGACCCAATTGTAAATTTCAGCCCGCCGCATGACGCCCCCCGATCTGCGCACAAAGGCTGTGCAAGGAAAACAACATTACTACTGGCAATCCAAGACAATTTGCGCTCGGTATCACACTCGGCATTCTAACGGTATTCCTCGGCAGCACTGTTGCTGCGGCCGGCAAACACCTCAGCGGACAGGTTCACATCTCCGCTATTGTTCTGGCGCAATACCTGATCTGCTTCCTATTGGTGTTGCCCTGGTGGCTGCGCAACGGCAAACGCGCGATAGTCACCCAACGGCCATTGCAACACGCCATTCGCGGTATTAGCGGCTGCGCGTGTTTCTATACGTACTATCTGGCGATGCAATATATGCCACTGGTCGAAGCGACCCTGTTTCGGAATACGGCGCCACTGATGGTACCAATGGTAATACTCGTCTGGTATCGCAACGCCATCCCCACTTCACGATTGTTGCCACTGATCATTGGCTTTGCCGGTGTACTACTGGTACTGCGCCCCACTATCGACGGCATCAGCCCATGGCAGTTGGTAGCTCTCAGTTCCGGGCTGGGGCTGGCCATCTCAATGGTCAGCACGCGTGAGCTTGCCCGCACCGAACCAGAAAGCCGGATACTGTTTTACTATTTCAGTATATCCCTGCTGTTTGTATTGCCGTTTTTCGTTCTTCACTACCAACCTATCCCCGAAGCTGCGCTGCCCTGGCTGCTGTACGTCGGCGTGGTCATGTATGGCACGTTTGTGATCTATACCAAGGCTTTCTCCTATGTGCCCTCCTCCATTCTGGCACCCACCAGTTACTTTGCCCTGGTCTTCGCCGGACTACTCGACTGGTGGATCTGGGGTGCGGTTCCCGACACCCCAACAGTTCTCGGCATTGCGCTTGTGATTAGCGGTGGCCTACTGATGCTGCGCAGTCCCAGCACAGCCGCTGACGACAACTGACATGCGCCTGCGTTTCAGCAGGCCGGGCACCACCTCGTAGATTGCCAGCCCCAACAAAATCATAAGGCTGCCGAGCTTTAGTGCATCATCAACCATCTCGCCGGCATAAAGCACGCCCAGCGTCATGGCCAGCGCTGGAGTGATCAGCGGCACCAGCCCAACCAGTTCAAACGGCAGAGTGCGCAGCACATAGTAAAACGCCATAAAACCGACAATTGATGCCACGACCGCAAGATACACAACGGCCCAGGTGGCGCTATTGAGGGCAATTTGCGGCACATTTCCATCACTAACCTGCCAGCACAGCAACAGCCCAGGCAACGCAAATATCATAGCGCCAAGGCTCTGTTCCAGAGGATCAATCGTCGAAGTATCCATTCGTTTGAGCAACACATTACTCAATGAAAATGTGAAGGTGGAGCCAAGCATAAGTAATATGCCCCGCCACGCATCAGCATCCAACGCAAACTGATTCGCGGTGATCACCAGCAGCCCTGCCAGCGCGACCACCAGCCCCAACATCCGCAAGGGTGTAAAGGGGTTCTGTCGCAAAACAAAGATGGATAAGGCGCCCATAATAAACGGCGCGGTTGCCATCATTACCGACACCAACCCCGAAGAGATATAGCCGGTTGCCATGTAAACCAAAGGCATATTCGGAAAGATACCCAAACTCGCTACCAGGTAGGCTTTCCAGTGAGTCCGTTTCAGGCTACTGCCGCCACGAAACAGCGCAATCAAACAGCAAGCGATGGCACAGGCTAGCAAAAATCGCAGCGAAGCCGCCGCCATTGGCGCGTAATATTCACTGCTCAGTTTGATAGCGAGCGGTGTTGTTGCCCAAACGGCAATCACAACCAGGTAAGCCAGCGGCGGCCCCATGTTTTGGTTCTCCTGTTGTGCCGGAGAAATCTGGAGCCTGAAACAAAAAAAGCCGCAGATTTCTGCGGCCTTTTTGAATTAGGGGTTTACCTCATCCAGACACGCAGCCAAGCCTCGCCGGGCACACCAGCCAGCGAATAGCACTAAATGTCATAAGATGAAGTGGATACATGTAATCTCAGATCAGAAAGTTGAGTAACACCGAGAATCCTAAGCTACCTTTGAGCGGGGCACAAGCACTAATAGCGCAAAGCGATGAGTGCGGCCAACAGCCAGAGCTTGCATCGCCACGACTATAAGCCTGAATTACTGATCCAGACACACTGATACGGCGCAAGCGATAGCGTACCGCGTAAATCCTCAATAGCGATACCGCTGAGCAGGTCAAACCAGGCATCCGTTCCGATGAGGTTCAACTCTGTCAGGCTGACTGTCTGCTCTTGTCGGGAAATATTGTGCAGGGCAAATATGCTTTGCCGCCGGTCAGCACTCTGTCGCCAGAAAGAAAAGACCTGATCATTGATGTGCAGCGTATATTGTGTGGCATTGGGGTGAAATGCGGGCTGCGCCTTGCGTACACGAATCAGGCGTTGCAGCGCCTCGAAGATCTGGCGATGCGTGGTGTCATCCGTTATCGCAGTTTGCAGCTCGTCCCACTGCCATTGATGACGATTGATCGCGCGGTTATGACTAGTATTTTCTAAACGTTTGTAATCGTTGCGCGTACCAAACAGGCTATGAATATAAAACGCCGGTATACCTTCAAGCGCCAACATGATCGCATGCGCGCAAAGAAAACGCGGCACTGCGAACTCGTCCTCCCCCTGATGAGTTCCGCGCAAGGCATCAAACAAGCTCACATTGAGTTCATAGGGGCGGTTACCGCCATCTTCCAAGGCTCGCCACGAAATCTTAGCGCCGAAAGACTCGACACTGGTTACCAACTGCGACAGTTCCTCGTCGCTCAGCAGCCCCTCCGCAGGGCGTAGACCAATACCATCATGGGACGCAATAAAATTAAGATAGGTAGTACCATGCTGAGCAGGCGGCATGCTCATCAGCCAGGTTTTCAAGTGGCTGCAGTCTTCACTGAGAAGGCTGTGCAGAAGCAACGGCGGTAGTGAAAAGTTGTAAACGATATGCGCCTCATTGGCATTACCGAAATAGCTCAGATTTTCCCTGTTAGGAATATTGGTCTCGGTAATAATAACTGAGTCGCCGCGGTAGTGTTCACACACTGTTCGAATCAAGCGCACGATCTCGTGCGTTTGCGGCAGGTTAAGGCAATTGCTACCTAATTCCTTCCACAAAAAAGCTATTGCATCCAAACGCAGAATGCGTACGCCGCGATCCAGGTAGAGCTTGATAATTGAAAGGAATTCAAGCAGCACGCTGGGATTACCAAAATCAAAATCCACCTGATCGTGACTGAAGGTACACCACACATGCTTCAGGCCACTCGCAGTTTCCGTAGGCCGCAATAAGGGGCTGGTGCGCGGCCGCACTACTGCAGTGAGATCATCTTCCGGAGAGGCTTCATAAAAGAAATCGGCACCAACACCTTCGCCCTTCTTAAAGTTTTCAAACCACAGGCTGCGACTGGAACAATGGTTGATAACACAGTCGGCCATTAAGCTGTAGTTTCGCGAGATTGCTTCGATATCTTCCCATTCACCTAGTGCGGGGTTTATCTCCACATAATTGATGACGGCAAAACCGTCATCGGAGCTGTAGGGGCAAAACGGCAGAATATGCACACCCGAAATTGCACCCTGCAAGCGCGTATCAAGAAATTCCTTGAGCACCTGCAAGGGAGGGTCAGGCGCCCGCTGAACGCTGTCACCATAGGTAATCATCCAGATATCGGATTGATCCCAGTGATTACTGAAGGGCTCGGGACCAAACGTTGTGTCATTAAAGCCAAACAAGCTGACAATCCGCTCGCGCAACTCAAGCGCCCGCGCTTCACCGTAAATAAACGACAACTGACTGTCGAGTGTGGCCGTCAGCAAGCCAAAATCAGTCTGATTAGTCACGCCCACCAAACTCCCGTCGATCAGCCTCAACCGCTTCACGCAGGTCACACAGAATGGACGGGATGGCACTGACAACCCGGTTCCAACTGGGAATAAACGGCGTTTCCATCGGGTTGTCGAGAAAGATATTCCCCGCTTTTACAATATTGCCGGCAAACAGCTCCACCGCTTGCTCTTCGCGATGTATATCCAACTGCAGACCATTCATCAACGCGTCGTTGTTGTACATCTCGACAAAATCCAGCGCCATGCGGTAATAGGTAGCCTTAATGGAGCGGAAGGTTTCGTTGGAAAATACTACGCCATTGATTGCTAGCTTTCGGAAAATGGCTTTGGTGATATCGATAGACATTTTCGACAAGCCGCCACTATCGTCGTGTTCTGACAGATCCTGGTGTTTGTGATCGTAGCGATCCGCAATATCCACCTGACACAGGCGATTACAGGAATAGTTACGGAAGACTTCCGACAACAGCCCGATTTCAAGCCCCCAGTCACTGGGAATGCGCAGGTCACTGACAACGTCTGCCTGCATGGAGAATTCACCGGCAAGTGGATAACGAAAGCTATCTAGATAATCCAGATATTCCATATTCGGGTAGATTTTTTTGAGCGACCGGATCAGCGGCGTCACCAGCAAGCGGCTCACCCGACCATTGATCGTTTTGTCGGTGACCCGGGCGTAATAACCTTTACAGAATTCGTAGCTGAATACCGGATTAGCTACCGGATAAAATAAACGCGCCGGCAGCGAACGGTCATAGGTGACGATATCGCAATCGTGCAAGGCTATCGCTTTGCCCTTGCCTGAAGCCTGCACATACCCCAGACAATACCAGGCATTGCGCCCCTTTCCTGCCTCCTGCGGCGCCAAGCCTTCCTGCTGCAAGCGCTGATCAAGTGCTTTCAGGCGCGGCCCATCATTCCAGAGAATTCTGTGGTGTTGCGGCAACCGGCCAAAGAAATCGATGGCCTGTCGAAACTCGTCCTCGCTGGCCCGATCAAGCCCAACAACGATTTCGCTCAGATAGGGAACCTTCTGCAAATGTTGGACAATGTTCTCCAGCGCCTCGCCTTGGAGCTCGGAAAAGAGGCTCGGTAACACCAGGCTCATCGGCCGGGTGTGAGAGAACTGACACAACTCCGCCTCAAGCGCCTCCAGCGGCCGATCCACGAGATTGTGCAAGGTGGCTATGCTGCCGCTCTGATAAAAATCGCCCACTTAATCTCTTCCCCATTGATTGAGAATATCTGTCATGGCCTCGGCCCACCCTTGCGGACCATAGTTGTCGGTATGTATTGCTACGACTGACGATGCCGGTTCCAGCCGGCGGTCAGAATAAGAGCGAATACACACGGCAATATCGGCCTGCTCGAGCATGGCCAGATCATTTTCGCTATCCCCGAGCGCCACCACCGGGCCACGATTGTCAGTATAGTAGTGCTGTATTAGTTGTTGCATAGCCAGCCCCTTATCGCAGCGCCCCATCACGTGAACAAAGCGCCCTCCACGTAAACACTGCAATCCCCGTGCCTTAATCCATTGCGCAAAATCAGCAAGCCGCTCTGGGGTATCTTCCCAAACAAGTGGCTCGGTAAATTCACGCGCCATCGACGCCTGCGCCTGGGCTTCGCTGAGCCCGGTGTGCTGAACCACGTCCTGAACAGACATATCAGCATAGCCAGAGAAACGGTAACCCTGAATTCGTGCGTCGCCCAACGCGCTCAACAACTCGACGCGAGGCGCCCCAAGCACCCTACAAGCTGATTGATCCGCACTGTAGATAGCAGAGCCGTTTTCAACCACAAACGGGGTCTGCAGGCCCAAGGCTCGCTGCAAATCGGTGAGCTCCGCGCGGGTTTTACTAGTATTGAGAATAACCGGGATATGGCGTCGGGCCAGTTCGGCCAGCACCGGGCGTGCGGGGTCAAAAGAATAGGAGTGGTGATCGAGGAGCGTACCGTCGAGGTCGGTAACAACAATCATATGGTCTGGAATTGCCGCCACAACGTTGTGTGGCGGCACCCTGTCAGTATCACGTCAGTGGGCGTGACCGTGTTCAATCTCTTCGGCAGATGCTTCGCGAACCGATTCGATGGTTACGTCAAAGTTCAGTACCTGACCTGCCAGCGGGTGATTCCCGTCAACCAACACAGCCTCGTCAGTAACCTCACGAACCACGACCATCTGGGCCTGACCACCTTCACCCTGAGCTTGGAACTGCATACCGGGCTCAATACTTTCTACGCCCTGGAAGGCTTCGCGCGGAACCTGTTGCAGCAGCTCGGGATTAAATTCTCCGTAGCCATCTTCCGGCTGAACAACCACCTGCAGAGAGTCGCCTTGGCCTTTACCCACCAGTTCATTTTCCAGACCGGGAATGATGCCGTTGTGGCCGTGCAGATAGGCCAGTGGCTCGCGGCCATCTGAGCTATCCAGAGTCTGGCCGTCTTCGTCCGTGAGCGTGTAATGGAAGGAGACGACACAGTTGTTTGCGATTTTCATAGTAACCTCATCAATGAATTAGCCCTACAGGATGCCAGTTTGTGGGCCTGAGGTCACGGAAAAGCCCCCACAATCGGGCAATTTGACGATATTTGAGCCATCTCCCGGAAACGGGCCAAGGATGTAGCAGGGTATTTTTGCACCAAAATAGCGCAAACCGCACCTAAAGGGGCAGATACGCCGCCAAACTGGTAAATATGTATTTTACTCTTCGTAAATGTATGTTTACATAACTGCAGGGTAGCGATTAAAGAAAGGAGCGCACCATGACCTACAACTGGCAGGCCACTCTGATACTGCTGGCGACGCTGACGCTTGTTACCGTCATCGGTAATAGACTGGTGAAGCAGGTCCGCGCCTTTGATGGTATGCGGGCAGTCAATCGCGAGGAAGACAAACATAAAGTTGCGAAGGACAAATACCCCCCAGTAGTCGCCTCCACACGCAAAATCGGCGCAATCACCAATCTCGTGTTTTACTCAACCATGGTGCCCTTTATCGTGACACA